>JBHHZR010000005.1:0-58368 GCA_046758125.1 Candidatus Nitrosopumilus sp.
CTTATGGAATTTGATTAATCATGTTGTGAAAATTGATGGTTTCTACACAGCCTATAAGATACATTAAATTAAATAATTTCCAAAAGAAACTATGTTTAGCAAAATTAAGAACAAGGAAAAAAATAAAGAAAAATTCTCAGAGAAATTTGAGAAAGGCGAAGTACTAGCCTTTACTTAGGATAAGATTTGGAATTTACACATTAACTATTAACGTCATTGAGCTTTGCACATTTCCTATTTTTCTAATATCGTTAGTAACTATTTTTTCAAGTTCCTTATGGCTAGGTGCCTCTACTCTGCCTATCACATCATAATAACCTAAAACCACATCAACTTCTTTTACTTCAGGAATTCTGTTAAAATCTCGTGCAACCAAGATTTCCTTTCCGCGAT
Organism: Candidatus Nitrosopumilus sp.; assembly: GCA_046758125.1. Taxonomy (GTDB): domain Archaea; phylum Thermoproteota; class Nitrososphaeria; order Nitrososphaerales; family Nitrosopumilaceae; genus Nitrosopumilus. Next base: position 394 of record JBHHZR010000005.1, read on the forward strand.
CGGTATGAAAAACAATATAAGCTTGTGCAGTAGCTCCTCCTAAAATTGAACCCATAAGCTTGTTTGGATCTACTACAAATGAATCAACATCATTTGAAGCCATTAAAGTAATAGTAGAATTGACAGCATCTATCTTACGAATCTTTTCTAAAATAGTTTGATTAATTTGTTCTTCAGAATCTGCTTCTACTTTGGCAATAAAGTCAAATGTACCTAATGTTCCGTGTGCATCAGTCACATTTTCAATTGTTTTTAATTTTTCAACTATTTCTTTTTCTAATCCAAGTTTACCACTAATCAAAACGTAGGCTTTTGACATTGTCTAATTACTGCAATTCCATATTTTAAATTCTGGTTGAAATTTCTTAATATTTGTAAACTAATTTCAAAAAAATCAAACAACTACAAATATTAGTATTATAATATGGCGTAACCCATTTTTGCAGAACACTGAGAGATTACCTCTCTTCTCAGGTCAAAGACCTAAAATCGCCATTTTCGTTCTGCTGGGCTACGCACTTTATTTGGTTAAATTGATGTCAGTTGACATCACATACATTTTGAAGTGGAGTTATTTAACATCTAATGTAGTGTTGTTAAACATTTGTTTAATCAAATCAATTTTGAAATAATTAAGATCGGAGGTTTTTAAGATACAATGCAGTATAGAATGTATGGTAATTGTATGGATAGGAATTGCAATTGGAGTTTTAATTACAGTGATTTTAATTATCAAATTATCAAAAACTAATCCACGTGAGGTAGTAGGAATTGACATGTATTGTAAAAAGTGTGGATTAGAAACTAGAGGATTAAAATGCCCCAGATGCGAGAAAAAATCTCAGTCATTTGGAGCATAGTTTTCAAATTAGATTGATAGTCAAATTTACATCTCGCTACAAATGACTATCAATCCAGTGCACAAATTCGGGAGAGATGTGCGAGCTTAATTTGCGATTCATCATATAAAACACATCTTTAAAAAATAGGATATTTTTTAGAAATTCCTTTGTTTTTGACACAAGTAAAAACTAAAATCAGACAAATTTTCATAAATCATTCTTGATAGAAGAAAAATTAGCAAGTTTAGGGGTTAGACTTCCAGATGCTCCAGTTCCAGCTGGAAACTACATTCCAGCAGTAAAGACAGGAAATCTACTTTTCATATCAGGGCAAATTCCACTTCAAGATGGCAAAGTCACATATACAGGAAAAGTTTCTGATGAGAATGTAGAAACTGCTCAAAAGTCTGCAAGAGTTTGCGCAATCAACATTTTAGCTCAAATAAAACGAGAGATAGGAGATCTTGAAAAAGTTACAAGAATTGTAAGATTATCAGGGTTTGTAAATTCTGTTCCAGAGTTTGCAGCACAACCTAAAGTGATCAATCCAGCATCAGACTTGATGTTTGAAGTTTTTGGTGAGAATGGAAAACATTCAAGAATTGCAGTAGGAGTTGCAAGCTTGCCACTAGACTCTATGACAGAAATAGATGCAATCATTGAAGTTTCAAAATGAGATTTGGAAATTTTCTTAAATAGATTTTTGTGTAAATTGTAACATGGTTCAGATGTGTCGTGGATTGTGTGAAAGAGTGAAAACAACTTCATTTACAAATAACCTACGTTACAAAATTGGTCAAAAGTGGTGTTCACTGTGTGCATTATTTTTGTTTACAGAAGAGTATTCATGTCCATGTTGCAAAACAAGATTAAGATCAAAACCCAGGAGTAAAAAATATGAGTTGCCAAGAATGTAATCACGAAAAAGGAAAATGTCAGTGTCTTTGTTGTTGCTCTATCTCACAGATAGGATGTATTTACTGTATTCCTCCAGTTTTAGCATACAGACAAATAAAGAAAATACTTAGAAAAAGAAAAGATAGGAAATAAATGATTTAAGATAATACAATACAGCATGTATGATTTAGAAGAAATATCATCAAAAAAATACATCTCACTTGAAACATATAGAAAAAATGATCAGCCAGTTAGGACACCTGTCTGGTTTGTCATAAAAAATGATTTGATTTATGTGGTAACTAGAGACCAGACAGGAAAAGTAAAGCGATTAAGAAACAATCAACAAGTAAAATTTGCATTATGTAACATTAAGGGAAAAGTGTCAGGAGAATGGAGAACAGGTACTGCAAAAATTTTAGATGATGAGCAAACTACCGAAGCTGTAAAGTGGAGAGACAAAAAGTATGGATTTATGGCCAAAATTGCAAAAGTCTTAAGCAAGAGTAAGGGCGAGCTCTTGGCATTTTCAATTAAAGTTGACTAGAGAGTTTTTGCAATCTTTGTTCTCGTCGTAGCTTGTAAGCTGTCAATCCTGCAAAACCAAAGATTATTGCCAATCCAAGATAAGCCAATACTTGACTATAATCTATTAGAACAGCTGATACTCCAGTTCCTACAACGCTTGGAAGCAAAGACAATGCATAGAGCCACCAACCACAACAACCAAGTGGAACTAGAGAGAAAAACGAAAAGAAAGATGTTGCAGCAGTACTGCCAGAGTTTCCTCCAAATGCCTTTTTCTTGACATTTAGTTTACATCCCAATAGTTTACTCTTCTCAGATAGAAAAACCTGCAATCCAATTCCAATTCCAATCCCAAAAATTACAATAGAGTTTAATTGAAATGCTGCATTAATTGCATCAATTGGTTCTAGAGCTGGAGTTGTAATTACAACTACCAAAAGGTACACACCTATTGTAATTGCTCCAACAAGTATAGCTTTTTGAATTGGTTTCATCTATGTATCACCATAAACTAGAGTTTGAGGATGAAATGCAACCCATTCAAACCAAAATCCAGGTTCAATAGGCATCCTATTCAATTGTTCTCCTTTATGTTGACCAGATATTGATAATCCATCATAGTTCCATTCTGAATTTGTTTGTGAATCAAAAATTTTTTCATCTACAAATACAAAGTCTAACACATCGCCATTAATTGTTCTCTCAAATGCACGAGAGTTCTCAGAAAACAATGATATCAACAGGACAGGAGTACGGCCAATGGAGTCATTAATAATTACATTTAATTCAATGTCGTTTTGTTTGTAAGCTTTGTAAGTATCGTCTTGATTAAACCCAATTATGATTTCTTTAGGATGCATTCTATCATCACTATGTTCTACTGGAAACATTATTCGAGGTTCTGTGTAATAGCTTCCATAAGGATCAGTTGCATACGAACGAATATGGCCTGTATCAGTTGTTAACACCAAAGTTTCTGGATGAAGCATCTTCCAATCACCCCAAGTAATTACATCAAAAGGAATCAAGTCTAGTTGATATCCAGTCAGCTCACCTTTAACTGCAGTTCCTAGGGCCTGACTCCAATAAGATTCAGTTAATCTATCATACATCAACAAGTTGCTGTTGTATAGTTTTCCTGATGTCCCAAATTCTACTTCTTGTCCATCAATTATTCTCTCAAAAACTTGATTGGTGTAGCACAATGGACAATAAGTTACCGATACTGGAGTTCCACCAACTTTGTCATTTACTATTTCATGCCAAACTAAAATGAATAGAGGGTAGGCCTTGGATTCCCCATTAATTTCTAAACCAATTACAGTATCAGAATCGGACATAAAGTTAGAACCTGAAACATCTGCAAATACAGGATTGTCAATTGATGGAATTCCATCCTTTGGAGGGCCGCCGCTTTTTATCCTGTCAAGAGGGATGTTGTGTTTGACACCATCAGTCTCCATTATTGTTAGTTGTGCAGTCGATTCTTCTACTGAAAGAGCAGGAGTAGAAATTACAACATCAGGAGGGGATTCTCCTTGAAATGAAACAGCCATAACTACAAGTGCAGCTCCAATCACAATAACGGGTGCAAGAACCTTCAAATTCAATTTTGAGTAATTTTTGTCTGCAAAATATTAAAAAATTGTTCCAACTTGATTTTTGATTTGGATAAATCCTTTTAATAAATTTCAAAAGCGAAAACTCGATGAATACAGAAGCAGTCCTAAAAGGAAATGTATTGCATGACATTACCCACTGGGGAATTAGAGGAGTAATTGGCGCAATATTCATTGTACATAGTTTAAAAAAGTTTGATCCTAATTGGCAGGAATGGTTAGTTGGTATTGGCATCCCACCTGAAATGCAATTACCAATTGCATTATCTGAATTCATTGGAGGAATATTTTTAGTGGCAGGAATACTAACAAGAATTACAGGCTCTGTGTTTGCAGTAATTTTACTGGGGGCAATATTTCACGTCAGATGGGAAAATGGATTCTTTGTTTCTCAAGGCGGTTGGGAATGGGATTTGGTAATGTTAGCTGCAGTTTTATCAATTATTGCTGCAGGTCCAGGAAGAATATCAATATCATATGTAGCAAAAAAGATTCCTAGATTTTTGCAGTGATTATTTTATTTTTTTATTTAATTTTGTGATGAATTTTTTTATTTTTGGTTTTGGAATAACAGCACCACATGCTTTATCATGACCACCGCCAGAGCCACCAAGATCAGTTGCCAACACATTAACAATCTTTCCCAAATGAACTTTGCAATCCTGTGAACCTCGAACAGATACAGCATAGATACCATGATCAACTCTTTCTTTGTATGCAACACCAACATCTTTTCCTGATAGTCCCATAACAAAATTCACAGCGCCACTTGCTCCAGCGTCTTGTATTTCCATATATCCAAGATTTTTCATGGTTTTCATTCCTTTCTTTACTTTGGCAATCATTTGAGACAGTTTATCAACTTGTATTTGAGCAAACTCAAAAGTATTTGGAATCTCGTGTGGGAATTTAGAGTCAGATAGTTCTTCGACTAGGTACAACAAATAGTCAGGATCCTTTTGATGTCCAACTATATTGTATGTCAGAACGGTTGCACTGATTAGTGCAAATTGTCTATCATAAATTTGAAGTAATTTAGAACCAATTGGCCTATTTTCCATATAGTCAGTAATGGCAGCACAAGCTGCAATAAATGAAGCATGATCATTTAGTTTGGATTTGAATGCAGAATAGGCCAAAACAGCAGTACACTCGTTGATGTCATGAATCATTTTGACTTTGAGTTTTTTGAGTGTTTTTACAACGTTAGGGTCAATATCATGATGATCAATGTAGGTAATTGCAACTTTGTTTTTTCTCAAAGTAGTCATAATGTCTAAAAATTCGTCTTGGGTCTTTTTACTTAGTCCCAAATCACAAATGTATAATGATTTTAGTTTATCATCTAAGACTACTTGTTGTAATGCTTCCATTTGGCCAGGATAATCAACTAGGATTGCATCTCCGCCAAAAGCTTGACGAATTAATGCAGCAGAGCTAATTCCATCTGCGTCTTCTTTATGGGAAATACAAACAACTTTGGTTCGTTGTTTCTTGACAGTTTTTTTAGTTGTCTTTTTGACTGTTGATTTTTTGGTTGTTTTTTTAGCACCTGGTTTTTTTGCAGTCTTTTTGACAGTTTTTTTGCTTGTAGATTTTTTAGTTTTGGAAACAGTCAATATGAATGGCAAAATTATACCCTCATTTAAATGAAATATGGAAAACTATGATTTTCTAAAAGATTTTTTGATGCTTTGGTTAATCAAAGAACTAGAATCAAAATAGACATCATAAAATGATAATCCTTCCATCTGAGTTTGAAAGTCAATTTCTTGTATTTTTTTTAGTTCTTCTGGAGATGCGTTTTCTACAATATCATCTAATTTTTGCAAGTCTCGACGCTCTTTTGGAGTCATTTAATTTTTGATTAAAAATTTTCATTTATGACCAAAAGTTGCCATTTTAGACTAATTACTAAACTTCATAGACCTAATTTTGGCGAAAATATAATAGAAGAATTTCTGTCATGCTTAGTATGGAGACTAAAAACATTGGTCTACGAGGAGTTGAGATTGCAGATACTAGAATCTCGAATATTGATGGAGAAAAGGGCAAGCTTATTTATCGTGGATATGACATTTTTGATCTTACAAAAAATTCAAACTTTGAAGAAACTGCATATTTGTTGCTCTATGATTCTCTACCAAACAAACAGCAACTTGATGAATTTAAGACAAAAATGATTGAGGCCAGATACATTCCAAAGCAGATGCAAAAGAACATGGGAAATTGGAGAAAAGATGCAGACCCCATGGACATGCTCCAAGCATTTGTTGCAGCACTTGCAGGATATTATGATGAAGAATTTGCAAACAAAGAAGCAAGTTATGATAGAGCAATCAATCTGATTGCAAAAGTACCAACAATTGTTGCAAGTTGGCAAAGAATCAGAAATGAATTAGAGATCGTTGATCCTGATCCATCTCTAAGTCATGCTGCAAATTTTCTATACATGATGTCTGGAGAAAAACCAGATCCCAAAGTTGAAAAAATCTTTGATACATGTTTGATTCTTCATGCTGATCATACTTTTAATGCATCAACATTTACTGCAAGACAAGTTGCATCAACTAGAGCACACATGTATTCTGCATCAAGTGCTGCAATTGGAGCATTAAGTGGAGAATTGCACGGAGGAGCTAACAACGAAGTAATGAAGATGCTACTAGAGATTGGAGAAATTGACAAGGTTCATCCATGGATTAAAGAAAAAATCAGTAAAGGTGAAAGAATAATGGGAATGGGACATGCAGTTTACAAAATATTTGATCCACGTGCACAAGTTCTAAAAGAATTATCAAGAGACTTGGCAACAAAAACTAAAGAACGATGGTTTGACATGACAGAAAAAGTGGAAACCTCGACAATTGAGGAGATGAAAGTGCAAAAAGACAGAGAGATTTATCCAAATGTCGATTTGTATAGCGCATCAATTTACTACATGCTAAAGATCCCAGTAGATCTCAACACACCAATCTTTGCAATTTCTCGAGTGGTAGGATGGTCAGCACATATCATTGAAGAAAAGTTTGCCGAAGCCGCGCCAAAACCAGCATTGTATAGACCAAAGGCAGCTTATGTTGGAAAGTATTGTGGACCAGAGGGTTGTGAATACAAAACACTAGACTTGAGAAAATAATTTTTAATTTCTTGTACTAAGCCATTCTTTTGCTTTAGAGTTTACATCATGTTTGTACAAGACTTCAAAAACCATATCATAAAATGTGATACCTTTTTTCTGAGCCTGATCATCAAGCCACTTTATTCCGTCTGCTAATTCTGGATCATATTCAGAGAATTCTACTAGCTCATCGACCATTTTTGAGAAGAATGCGTGCGACTCAAGCATGAATACACCTTTCAATATATGATCATAAGGGATGTATTCAAAAAATTTAGATAAAAGAAGCCTTTTTTGTTGACAATTGTACCATATTTTTTATTCAGATGGAAATGCAAAAAAGATCTCATGGGTTATTCAAACTAATGATTCGACAATTGAACAAAACAGAGAGCATGTAGAAATCTACAAAGATAAAGTTACAGATTTGCAATCAAAATATGTTGCATTACATGTTGGTTTGTTTTGGGGAATGGAGTATTTATTATTAAAAATCAAGATGATATAAAAATAAAATTTGATGACAAAACAATTTATGAACATTTTACATCTAATTTAAAAATTGAAGATGGATTTGTGAAAAAACAAATTCAATTCATTAAACAACTAATTCAACAAAGAAAATTAAAAATTGATTTTGAGTTAATTGATTCAAATGAAAATTTAGCTACAAAAAACATCTAATGCAAAAGAGCTTAAGACCACAACCGTCAGGTACTTGGTGACAGCTCATTTGCGATGTTAATTCTATGACGTATCAGATTCATAAAAGAAAGAATTGTTCAATATCATTGACAATGGTCAATGTTCGATTAGAGCGATCATATGAGATTTTCAATTGATTTTTGGAATTTTTGTAATTATTTGAAAAATATCGAAAGTCGAGATTTTCAAAGTATAGCAATTTCAAAAATATCAAGTCTTAAATGATGAAAAATTGAAATTATGAACATAACAACGATTAGATTTATTTAGCATATACAAAATGATGGATCAACTATGGCAGGTATAGACAAAGCTGCAATTGGATTTTCAATCGCAATTGTAGCTATCGGAGTTGCATTTGCATTATATGGAGATGCAGCTCAAAACGCCGGTCCCGCTGTCTCAACCCCAACTGTTACAAAAACAGTTGAGCCAGAAATGGAAAAGCCAACCCAATCTGAACCATTTGCAGATATTGCAGATAAGGTCAAATCGGGAGCTCCAGAAAAACCATTGAAAGTGGGTTGGGATAGAGCCACATCTGAACAAGATCCAGGTGTTGGTCATGAATCACATCAACTTGCAGTGCTATTGGCACCAAGTGACAAAGTATATTCAGGTACACTCAGATACGATGCATCTGAACCAATTCAACTTGTTACATTACATGGTCCACTAGCACCAGGTGAAGACAATGGACAAGCAATTTGGACACCAGACGGTAAAACAAAGTTTGCGTTGACATTTGTTGATCCAAAGAATTCAAAAGGTACATGGGAATTTTCCGGTAATGCTTTAGCAGTACACACAATGAATACCGAACCATTCACAGTTGACTACAAAGTAGATTATACAGAAAAAGCAATGTCGGATACTGTAATGACTAGTACAACTATGTCAGTACAGGATCCAGGTGTTGGTCATGAATCACATCAACTTGCAGTGCTACTAGCACCATCAAGTGATACATATTCAGGAATTCTTTCATACTCTGCTTCTGAGGATATTCAACTAGTTTCACTTAGAGGACCAATCGGTGCTGATGAAAAACCAGCAAAGACATGGACCCCAGATGGTGAAACAATCTTTGAATTAACATTTGTTGATCCAAAGAATTCAATGGGTTCATGGGAATTCGAAGGTAATGCTTTAGCTGTTCACACTATGCACACAACACCATTTACTGTAAGCTATTCTGTAAGTGCAACAGTTACTCCAGGAGAAACTATAGCACTTGAAGAAGAAGTTGTAATGGAAGAAGAAACTGCAATGGAAGAATCAGCAGGACCAATTACACATTCTGTTGAGATTCCAACAGGTACTTCAGCTCCAGGGTGTGAAGAAACTAACGAATGTTTCTCACCAGCAAGTATCACAATTAATGCTGGAGATACAGTAGAATGGACAAATGCCGACACAGCAGCACATACAGTAACTGGTGGAAGTCCAGCTGATGGCCCATCAGGCGTATTTGATAGCAGTTTAGTCATGGGAGGTGCATCGTATGCATTTACTTTTGATGAGGCAGGCAGCTATGATTATTTCTGTATGGTTCATCCATGGATGGTCGGTAGCGTTACAGTGAACTAACCAAAACTTTTTCCTTTTTTCTTATTTTATCTGATTTTTACGGATGGTTCTGTTGTATGCCACACCAAATCTGTGAGTTTCATCTCGTGCATGTTGTAGAATTTTCAGAGAAGAGTTTGTCTTAGGGATAATAACTGGATTTTTTTTTGTTGGAGTAAATACTTCTTCGTTTTCTTTTGCCAAAGAGATGCATGAAAGTTTCAAACCAAGTGAGGTCAAAGAGTCCATAGCTGCATTTAGTTGACCCTTACCACCATCAATTACTATTAGATCAGGAAGTTGAGAATTATCTTCTAAAAGTCTATAGTATCTTCTTTTAATAATTTCTCCAATCATTGCAAAATCATCTCTTCCAGAAACTGTTTTGAGTTTGAATTTTCTGTAACCTGATTTGTTAGGTTGTCCATTTACAAATCTAGACATTGAACCTACTGCAAAATCTTCACCATGATTTGAGATATCAAAGCATTCAATTACATTAGGAATAACAGGAAGATTAAGAATTTCTTTTAGTTCAACTAATCCAGGCTCTTCTCCTTTTGAATGAATTAATTCAATATTTTTTAGAATCAAATTGATGATTTCTTTTTTCTTTCCTTTACTTGGTGTTAAGATTTTCACAGAAAATCCAGCTTGTTCTGATAACAATGATTCTAGTAATTTTTGATTCTCAGGTAATTCACTAACAAAAATAAATTTTGGAATTTTGTGTGTAGAATAATACTGGTAAAGAAAATTTGAAAATGTATTATCACCAACTAAATCAAAAAAGAATTTATCACTGTCTCTTATCACACCGTTAATCATTCTAAAGTTCATGACAGTGGCAGTTTGTTCTTGTATTCCAATTCCAAAGTATTCCTCATCAGAATTTTCAATATATTCCATTTTTTGTTTTGATTGAAGGCTTCCAAGTCTGATCAGAGTATCACGAATATCTTTTGCACGCTCAAATTGCTGAAGTTTTGCAGCATTATGCATCTCTTCTTCAAGTTTTTTTGTAAAAATTCTAGTTTGATTTTTTCCTTTAAGAACCTCTTCTAAGGCTGTAACATGTTTTGGATATCTATCTTGAGCATCTTTGAATTCACATGGCCCTTCACAATTACCCAAATGGTACTCTAGACATACTTTTTTTGGAAGTGTTTTACAAGTTCTGATTTGAAATGCCTTTCTCATGGTACCAGTTGTAAGTAACCTTGAACTACCTTGAGTAAATGGTCCAAAGAATTTGCCTTTTCCTAGAAATTTTCCACTTCTAGTTCTTCGAGCTACAAGTAGTCTAGGATATTTTTCATCAGATATTCGAAGATATGTGTATCTTTGTTGGTCTTTTAATTCAATGTTAAACATGGGACGATGTTTTTTGATCATGTTTGATTCTAAGAGAAAGGCTTCACTTTCATTATCAGTTAAGACAAATTCTATATCAGAGATGTTTTGGACTAATTTTTGAGTCTTGTAGTTTTGATTTTTTAGAAAATATGACTTTACTCGATTTTTTAGATTCTTTGCCTTTCCAATATAGATTATTTTTTCATTAGAATCTTTCATCAAGTAGATTCCAGGATTAGTAGGAAGTGAAATTTTAGAAATATCAAAAGTCATTTTTTTAATAATTTCTTCAAGTACTTTCCAGTATAGCTTCCAGGTGCTTTTGCAACATCATGTGGAGTTCCAGTAGCTACAATTCTACCTCCTTCATCACCACCTTCAGGTCCAAGATCAATTATCCAATCAGAGTTCTTGATTACATCCATGTTGTGCTCAATTACTACTACAGTATTTCCCAAGTTTACCAATCGATTTAGAACATCAAGTAATTTTTGAACATCAGCAAAATGTAGGCCTGTTGTAGGCTCATCTAATATATACAGAGTCTTTCCAGTTCCACGTTTTGATAATTCTGATGCAAGTTTTACTCTTTGAGCCTCACCACCAGACAAAGTAGTTGAAGATTGTCCTAGTTTGATGTAACCTAGACCGACGTCATAAATTGTTTGTAATTTTCTTTTAATTGAAGGAATATTCTCAAAGAAATTTAATGCTTCATAGACTGTCATATCCAAAATATCTGAAATGTTTTTGCCTTTGTATAATACAGATAATGTTTCAGAGTTGTATCGTTTTCCTTTACATTCATCACATTTTACATAGACATCAGATAAGAACTGCATTTCGATTTGTTTTACGCCATCACCTGCACATGCAAAGCATCTACCATCTGTTACATTAAATGAAAATTGACCTGGTGCATATCCCCGTTCTTTTGATAACTCAGTATTTGCATAAAGTTCTCTTATTGGAGTAAATGCACCAATATAAGTTGCGGGGTTGGAGCGAGGAGTTCGACCAATAGGAGATTGATCAATAGCAATAACTTTATCGATGTTTTCTAAACCAACAATCTTTTTGTGACTGCCAGGTCTTTTGTTTGATTTGTAAAAATGATTTTCTAATGTTTTTAACAAAATGTCATTTATCAAAGTAGATTTACCAGAACCTGACACTCCGGTAATTGATACAAATAGACCCAATGGAATTTCAACATCAATTGCTTTAAGATTATTTTCTGATGCACTCTTTACAATTAATGAACCGGAAGGATTACGAATTTTATCTTTAAGTGTAATTAATGAATTGTCTTTAAGATAATCTCCAGTTACAGATTTGTGGCCGTTGAGTATTTTATCTACTGTTCCTTCAAAGACGACATTTCCACCATGAACACCAGCACCAGGACCTAAATCGACAATCCAGTCTGATTTTCGTATAACTTCTTCGTCATGTTCTACTACAATCACAGTATTTCCAAGATTTCGTAGCTTGTTTAGCGTTTTAATGAGTCTTTCATTATCACGTTGATGTAATCCAATTGTTGGCTCGTCAAGAACATACAAAACACCAGTCAGATTAGAACCAATCTGAGTTGCCAATCTAATTCGTTGAGACTCACCACCAGACAAAGTGGAGCTTAATCTATTTAGTGTAAGATAGTTTAATCCAACATTCATTAAAAATTCCAAACGTTCTTTGATCTCTTTGAGAATATCTCGTGCAATGTATTGTTCGTTTTCAGTTAGTTTTAACGTAGAAAAAAAATCATAGCAATGTTCAATTGACATGTCACATACATCCATTATGCCTTTGCCATCGATTTTTACTGCAAGAGATTCAGGTTTTAGTTTTTTACCATCACATGTATTACATGGGGTGTCTCGCATGAATTGTTTTAACCATTCACGTTTTGATTCAGAATCAGTTTCCATAAAGACGCGCTGAAGGTTTTCAAGTACACCTTCAAATGCGTCAGTATACTGCCAAGATGAATCACCCGACTTTGAACGATACTTAAAATCAATGAGATCATCTGTGCCATTTAATATAATATCAAGATGTTTTGGTTTTATTTTTTCAATAGGAGTCATCAAATCAAATCCAAACTTCTTACCAACTGCTCTTAATGCTTGTCTTCTAAATGAAGAAAATCTTCCACTCCATGGAACAATTGCACCATCTAGAATGCATTTTGTTTTATCAGGAATTACCAAGTCAGGATCAAACTCCATCTTTACACCTAAACCATTACATGTTTTACACATTCCAAATGGAGAGTTAAATGAAAAAGTTCTTGGCTCTAGATCACCAACAGTTAATCCACAGTGAGGACATGCATTGTTTTGTGAGAAAATCTTTTCTGTTTTATCATTGGAAATCATTACATTTCCTTTTGATGTTTTGATTGCAGTTTGAATTGCCTCAAAGAGTCTTGATCTTTCAGATTTTTCGGGGGCTATTCTATCTACGACAATCTCAATATTGTGCCATTTTTGCCTGTCAAGTGGAGGAATCTCTTCATCTAGGCTCAAAATTTCTCCATTTAGACGGATTCTAGAGTATCCATCCTTTTTGATTTGTTCAAATAATTTCTCATAAGTTCCCTTTTTTCTCTGAATTATTGGAGATAACACCAAAATCTTTTGTCCTGAAAAATCTTTGAGAACAGAATCACAGATTGTCTCAATTGATTGAGTAGAGATTTTTCTTCCACAATTCGTACAATATGGAATTCCAATTCTTGCAAAAAGTAATCTCATGTAATCATAAATTTCAGTAGTCGTTCCAACAGTGGAACGGGGATTCTTGCTGGTAGTTTTTTGTTGAATAGAAATTGCAGGGGACAATCCTTCAATAGAATCAACATCTGGTTTGTCCATCATTTCTAGAAATTGACGAGCATATGCAGAAAGTGATTCAACATATCGTCTCTGACCTTCAGCATAAATTGTATCAAAAGCTAATGTGGATTTTCCAGAACCAGATAATCCACTAATAACAACTAGATTGTTTTTTGGGATATCAATATCTATATTCTTTAGATTGTGATGCCTAGCTCCTCTAATCTTTAGTTTATTTTCTTCCATCTTTTAGTTGAATCTCCTTTTCTAGTCTTTTTATTCTATCTCTACATTCTATTGCTCTCTCAAAGTCCAAGTCTTCAGAATATCTTTTCATTTGCGCTTCTAAATCAATAATATCAGCTGTAAGATCATGAGTGGATTTTAATTTTGAATCATCAAGTGTTGTAACTTGTTCTGGAACTGATTTTATGATTGTTTTTGGAATGATGTTGTGTTCTTGATTGTATAGTATTTGTTTTTCTCTACGGCGTTTAGTTTCCTCCAGGGCATTTTTCATTGATTGTGTTTTAGTATCAGCATACATTATTACAGTTCCATTTTCATTTCGTGCAGCTCTACCACATGTTTGAATTAGACTAGTAAAATTTCTTAAAAAGCCTTCCTTGTCTGCATCCAAAATTGCAACTAGTGAAACTTCGGGAATATCTAATCCTTCTCGGAGAAGATTAATTCCAACTAAAACATCAAACTCACCTAAACGTAATTGCCTGATTAGTTCAGTTCTTTGTAATCCCTCAATTTCAGAATGCATGTACCTTACCCTGATTTGTTTTTTTGAGAGATATTCAGCCAAGTTTTCTGCCATCCTTTTAGTCAGGGTGGTAACTAAAACACGCTCAGCATTAGCAGATCTTTTGTTAATTTCTTGAATCAAATCATCCATTTGGTTTTTGGTAGGTCTAATCTCAACTTGTGGATCAAGCAAGCCAGTTGGTCTAACCAATTGTTCTGCAATTTTTGATGAAACACTTTTCTCATATTCTGCAGGAGTTGCTGAGACAAATATTGTGTTATGAATATATTTTTCAAATTCTTCAAATTTCAGTGGACGGTTATCATATGCGCTTGGTAGTCTAAATCCATATGTTACAAGTTCTTTTTTTCGTGAATAATCACCTTTGTACATTCCGTGAAGTTGTGGTAATGTGACATGAGATTCATCAATTACCAAAAGATAATCATCACCAAAAAAATCAAGTAAACAAAATGCCTTCTCTCCTGCTTTTCTTCCATCAAAGTGTCTAGAATAGTTTTCAATTCCAGAACAATATCCTAATTCTTCAATCATTTCCAAATCATATTTTGTTCTCATTTCAAGTCGTTGTTTTTCTAGTTCATTTAATTCAGACAGACGTTTCTTCAATTCTTCTTTGATGGAATTAACAGCCTTTTCTCGAACATCTTTTGCAATAAGATAATGTTTTGCAGGAAAAATCTTTACTTGTGAAATTTTTTTCTTTTCTTTTAATGATATATTATCAAGTATAGTAATTTTTTCTACTTCGTCTCCAAATAAAGAAATTCTAACTAGATCTTCTGAGTATGCGGGAATAATATCAATAGTATCTCCCTTTACTCGGAAATTTCCAGGAGATACTTCAGTATCATTTCTTTCATATCTTGCATCGATAAATTTTTTAATAATCTCATTTCGTTTAATTTCTTCACCGTCTTTTATTGTGATTGCCAAGTCTTCCCAATCTTGAGGGTTACCAAGAGAATAGATGCATGAAACGGTTGATACAATGATTGTAGGTTCACCTGAAAGTAGCATCGCAGTTGCCTCTAGTCTTAGTTTTTCAATTTTTTCATTGACTTGAGTGTCTTTTTCAATATAGGTATCTGTTTGGGGAAGATAACTCTCGGGCTGGTAATAATCATAGTAAGAAACAAAGTATCCAACATTATTTTTTGGAAAGAATTGCTTTAATTCAGAGTAAAGTTGTGCTGCAAGAGTTTTGTTATGAGATATGACCAGAGTGTTTTTGCCAGTTTGTGCAATAACATTTGCAATTGAAAATGTCTTGCCACTACCTGTCACTCCAATCAAAGTTTGAACAATTCCTTTGTTAACGCCTTCAACTAGGGCATCAATTGCTTGAGGCTGATCCCCAGTAGTAGCAAAATCAGATGCTAATTCAAACTGTGAGGTTTGTTCCACCGTATACAATCCCTGAAAACTGAATTTAAAGCAATGGTGATATCAAACTAAGATTACCATTCTGGTTCATCAATCATACGTAATCCTTCTTCAGTCACTTCAAAACCCATAATTTTTAGAGTTTGCTCAGCTGTTGGAGTATTTCTATTCAAAATCTTTTGTGCCAAGTTAATTCTGTCTTTAGAGTTCATGTGCTGGCCAATCTTGTATTTCCCATGCATTTCATCAGGCAACACTTTGATTACTGCAACATAGTTTAGAACATCCATTTCAGGACGTAACGATTCGTATTGTCCTTCTGGTTGGTATTTTTGCATTAATGCATTAAGTGCCATTGATTTTTCTGTAGGATCTTGGACAAACATCGATTGACCTTTGATTACAACACTAATGTACAAAGTATCTGCCAGAGATGCATCAGTAAGACTCGAAAAATAGGATGGCAAAAATTCTAGTTCACGATCTACTTCAAATCCTGATTTTGGATTTGTTTTGATGTTTTCAAGTTTTTCTCCCTTTGTATGAGAGTGCATATAGATTGCATCATTAAAGAATACGAAATTCATTGGAATGATTTGAGGATATCCGTTTGAATCAATTGTCGCAATTCTTCCAACATGTTCTTGATTTAAAAATTCTATAATCTTTTGTTTTGACTTAATCTCTAAACGTCCTACAAGTTGCAATATGTAATACCCAAACAAATTATTTTATAAATCCAGATATCAATCTTCTTCATCTAGTTCTTTGGCTAGTGCTTTGATTTCTAAAATTCTACATTCTAGTTCATTGCATTTATTTTTGGATTCATCAGTCATAATATATCATAACAAAAATTATCAAAAAGCAAGAACATTCTAAAATTTGACTTTTTTCATTCAAACTTTTCATTAATGAAAATTGCTATAATATGGAGAATCTAAAGAAAAATTATGTATGTAGATGAAGAAAGAGAAAATGCCACAAATCAAGTATTAAACATCTTAGAAAAATGGGGTTCTGAATCAAAATTCATTTGGTTTCGAGAATTACATAGAATTACAGATATTGACAAAGGATTGTTACGTAATATTCTCAATGAGTTAAAGAAATCAAAAGAAGTCAAAGATATGAAGGGAGCAAATAATAGAATATTTTTTTGTCTCAAAAAATACTATGTTAAGTGTAGAGATGTAGAGTTTAGATTCAAAGGAAAAGAAATCATGCTAAGAGACGGAAGTAAAACAAAGATTATCCAGGGTGCAACAAAATCAATAGAGCGTACAAGAAAAAGATTGGAAAAACAGAGAAACAGACGTAGAGCTAAATCATTTACAAAATCTAAAGGCAAAAGACCTCACAAATCATAAGATTCTTCAGTCTGTCTTCTAACATAATTAATTTCTGCACGTTTGAGTTTTGCAGATTCTGCAACATCTTCAGTCATATCATACAATTGATGAAGTTTCAGATTGGGAGTTAGTTCATCTTCTCTTTCATCTTCCAGATCAATCTCAAGATTGGCCAAGATTTCTACATTCTCTTCTAAAATATCAAGACATTTTTTTACTGTCTCAGGAAGTTCATCATCCATCACATTATATGATAATTGGTAAGGTAAATGATTTGCTGTGTGTTATAGTATAGAACGTCTTACTGTTTGGCCTTTTCACGTAATGCGGGCATTACGTGACTTGCAAATTTATCAATGGAACCAAAATAGTTCTTACCCCAGAATCTAATTACAAAGTGATTAACACCAGCATCCATGAATCTCTCAAATGTTGGAATAATATCATCAGGAGTTCCAACTGCAGTTGAAGAACGTGCAACAGACTCCGGAATTTTGGTTGCAGCCTCTCTCATCTTTACAATCCATTCTTGATTTGACATTGAATATTCCGTAAAATACTTGACAAAATCAAATCCTTCAATTTCTTTTAACTGGTGTACTCTCAAAACTTCAGGCTTGAATAGACTTACTTTTACTGCTTCTTTCATTCTTGCCCAGGATTCTTCAGCATCTTCTGAAAAGTAGACATCAATATCAAGTGCATATTGGAAGGTGTCTTTTTCTTCTTGTGTTCTGTTGTTTTCATCCATTGATTTTTTAATTTGTGATGCATGATCTTCAAAAAGTTCTGGGGTATAACCAATTGGTAACCAACCATCACCAAGTCTTCCAGTCAACGCCAATGTTTTCTTACCACCTGCAGCCATGTAGGTTGGTGGATGTGGTTTTCTAATTGGAGGTGCTTGTAGACATGCACCTTCAAGTTTGTAATATTTTCCATCATAATCTACTGTATTATCAGGAGTTGATTTGTATAATGTATGAATAGTTTCAATTTGTTCTTCCCATTTTGTAACTGGTTTTTCAAATGGAATACAAAATTCTTTTAGATTTTGAGCTTCACCTGCACCAATACCGAGAATAGCTCTTCCTTTTGAAACTCTATCAAGAGTTATTGCAGCTAGTGCGATATTTGATGGGTGTCTTCTAATTGCATCAGTTACACAGGTTCCCAGTTCTACGTTATTTGTAACAGCAGCAATTGCAGACAACATGACCCAAGGATCCAAAACAATTGCATTTTTCCATTGTGGAACATTTGTGTGGTCCATGTAAAAAATAGAATCATAACCTGTTTTGTCAGCAAGCATACAAGCTGTTAGAATTTGGTCTTCGGTATAACCTGCTCTTGCAACATTTAATCCATTTTGAATACCAAATTTCAGCTTATTTTCAGTCACGTACATTTACGTTGAATCATTAGCATAAAAAGTTTAATCAAGCTGCCAATTTCGCAGTTTATCAAGAAAATAGAAAAAAGGTAAAAAATTTTGAATTTTTTACAAATTACCTGCTTTGATATCTTCAAGACATTTTACAACATCGTCTTTTGATATTGGGATTGGATTAGGATCCAAGTGTCCTTTATCAGTCATTACGACATCTGCAGCTTCAGAAACATCAGCTTTGAGATCTAATTTCTCAAAACCAAGTTTTTCCATAGCTTCTTTGAATCTATCATAGAAGATTGATTTGTTATGCTTGTGTGCAACTGTAGTACAAGATGATAGTGAATAACCATGTGGTACTCCCTCATTTGAGAAAACATAAGACAATGCATGTCCAAGTGTTGTTGAACAATTTCCAAATCCCATTCCAGACAACATTGAACCGTAAGGATAATTCTCTGGTTTGTCATTCATAATTGCATCATAAAGGATCTCAAATGCTTGTTTACATAATGTTCGTGTCAGATCATTTCCAAGTTTGCTGTCATAACCTTCGGTTGCTTGAGCACATGCATCACAAACTGAATTATTTACAATTTGTTGTGGAGTGCCTTCCAAAAAGTATGAATCAACTACAGCCATATCTGCAAGGAATCTATCTTCACGTAACAGTTTCTTTTTGCCCTCAAACTTCAAAACGCAGTATGTTGTCATTTCAGCTCCTGTTCCAAATGTAGTTGGAATCAAGATCTTTTCTACACCAAAGTCTTGTGCAGAATATTTTACAACATCTAATGAGCTACCTCCACCTAGTCCAATTAAGACAGATGGTTTTTTGTCTTTGAATTCAGCAATCAATGAATTGACATCATCAATTGAGGGTTCTGGTTTTACTTTGTCATAAAGCATATAATCTTGAATTCCCATTTTGTCAAGCCATTTACCAGATAGTTCTGGAGGAGTCGTAGTTACTACAAGAGCATTTTTTGGATACTCTGTTTCACCTAGTGCGTTTTCACCAAATTTGATAACTTTTGGAATACGTACTGTATGCATGAAATAAAAAAAATCATGGACGATTATATATCTTGCATTATTGAGAACTGTATGATTATTCAGAATTTCAAAGATCTAGCAACTACTAGTAAGAAAAAGGATTGTTTAGAAATTTTAGAAGTAGGATTACAAGCAGCAACCCCAGAAAACATAATCCCAAGATTTGTAACACCAGATCAAATCAAGATTGGAAAAAAATCAATCAAGATTGGAAATTATTCTAGTGTTTATTCTGTTGCATTTGGAAAAGCCGGAGATTCAATGACTAGAGCACTCAATGCAATAATTCCTGTAAAAAGTGGAATTGTAGTAATTCCCAAAGGCTCAAAATCAAGAATCAAGGGCAAAAAATTTCAGATTTTTAATTCCAGACATCCAAAACCAGACCAAACAAGTGTAAAGGCTGCAAAAGAAATTATGAAATTTCTTTCAAATAGAAGAAGTGATGAATTGGTAATTTTTTTAGTTTCAGGTGGAGGATCATCACTTGTTGCAATGCCTGATGACATTACACTTGATGATAAAATCTATGTTACAGAATTACTACTAAAGTCAGGTGCAACGATTCAGGAATTTAATTGTGTTAGAAAACATCTTTCAAAAATCAAAGGTGGCAAACTTGTTGAGAACATAAAATGTGACGGAGTGGGTTTAGTGATGTCAGATGTCGAAGACGATGATTTGTCATCAATTGCATCAGGGACGACATATATGGACAATACAACATTTTCTGATGCATTAGATATTTTAGACAAATACAAACTCAAAAGAAAAATACCTCTGGAAGTTCTGCAAGTTTTAAAAACAGGATTGAAAAATAAAGAAAAACAAAAAAAAGCAAAAATAGAAAATTACATTATTGCAAATAATAGTGACTGTTTGAAGGCTATGCAAAAAAAAGCAAAAGAATTGAATTACAAAGCAACTACAATGCAGATTTTTGGAGATATTAAAGAAGGAGTGACAAAGATTCTTGAAAATATTTCAGAGAATGAAAACACATGCCTTATTTTTGGCGGTGAACCTACAGTTAAAGTTCTTGGAAAAGGTATTGGAGGAAGAAATCAAGAACTAGTTTTAAGAATTCTAAAAAATACACAAAAATTAAAAAAAATTGTGATTGCATCTATGGGAACAGATGGAATAGATGGAAATTCTGTTTTTGCAGGAGCTATTACAGAAAACATTAAGATGGATGCAAATAAAATCAAAGAATTTCTCAAAAACAGTGATTCAGGAAGATTCTTTCAAAAACAAAAAGGAAACATTGTAACGGATTTTACTCATACAAACCTAATGGACATAGGCGTAATTTTGAATTAAATTGTGCATAAATCACATCATTTGAAATGTTTTCCAGTAATGCATTGTTTGCACACTTTGCTTCCTACTCTAGTCTTCAAAAAATTAATTTGTGTTTGGCTTAATCTTCCATGTTGAATCAGGTTTAGAAGTTCTTCGGTCTCTATTGTTTCAAATTTTTCTTGACAGTTACATTCAGAGCACTTGCAATTAATTATAGAACCCAATTAGATTTCAAACTCATTAATTGTTTAAAAATAATTCAAGATTCAGTAATGATCTTTTAATAGAATAAAGTGCTATTATAGCCAGAAATCCAATGCTAGAAAAACAATTCAATCCAGATTTACTGTACAATAGAGTTGTTCACTTCTATATCGATAAGAAAGGATATTCTAAAGATCAAGCAAATGAGATTGCTCAAAAAGTAGTTCAAAAAGAAGCTCAAAGAAGAATATGTAAAAACGAAAAATGCAAACACTTTTCTCATGATCACATTAGAAATTCTGAGACTTGTTTAGTTGCAGATTGTGAGTGTTCTAAATTCACAACCTAAGTAAAATCATCTAGAGAATTTTTACGTAAAGGTTGTGCCGAAATTCCAAGAGCTTTTTTCAAGTGTTCTGCAAAGTCCTCAACAAATCCATGGATGGTATAAACTTGTTCTGCTTCAGATTGCACAACCATCTCTACAAGTTCATTAAAATCACAATGATCACTCATTGGAATTGAATAGTCAGTTCTTCTTCCAAAAGAAAATTTTGAAGATTGGGCCCATCCACTAAACCCTATTGTTACCGCACCATATTTTGATTTCATATCTTGGATGAATCTATTTTTGTCAGACATCATTGGAGCAATCATTATCCAAGGTTTTTTTTCTAGCAAACCATTTTTTTCAGCCTCAGAATGACCAATTCCTTCTTTGAGTGGAACACCTAATGTCTGATGAAGTGAGTTCATCTCCTTTACAGAATCATGAAAGTAAAGGGGTTCCCAATGACCAAAGAGATGAGTAATGGTTTGTGCTTTACCTAACTGATATCCCATTAAAATTATAGGAATTCCTTTTCCATAAAGCTCAGAAATTAATTCATTTACCTGCTTTTGAATTTCTTTAATTTTTGGGAAAACAAATTCAGGAAGACCAAATGTGGATTCTGTTATCAGAGTTTTGCATTTAGGGATCTTTGCACCTTGAAGAAACCCACGATTTCTTGTACATATATCACCAGTATAGAAGATATCATCAAAAAGTAATCCTTTTGCTCCAAGAATATGACCGCTGTCAATCAAAGAAAAATCATCAAGTGATTCAACATGATTTTCCATTTTGAATCCACGAAGATTAGCTATCTTGTTTGTTTCAAGTGATGATAAGATCATCCCTCCATTTTTTGAAGGAAGATGATCTGAATGTGCGTGAGATACAAAATTGATTCCAGCAGAATCAGTATTTTTTGGATCCAAATAAACTCGTTTATCGTTTATCTCACATAGAATTCCATTTTTTGTCATCCTGACTTTTCTTGACAATAAAAATGAAAATAATCAGATTTGATATAAATTGCTGGTTTGAACAATGTCAACAGTAGATCAAACTATTTTTTGACTTGTACTAAGATTAGTATTGATTTTTTAATACAATATCACACCAAGTGGTTATTGGAAAAAAATAGATTCCATTGGACATTTTGGGCAGGAGTTGGCTTCATTATTGCAAGTCTGATAAGTTTTACAGTAGTTCTATTTGGAGAAGCCACTCCTAGTTTAATTGAAGAATTATTAGGATACAATGTAGGATGGATGATAGCAGGAATTGTATTGGTTGTTTTTTCATTTCTAAAAAAAATACTAAACAAGTAAACCTTCCAACACCATTAAATTGCAGACAAGAGGATCATCAAATAGTTGCTTAATTTAGGAATTTTAATCTCAGGTCGTGGCAGCAACATGGAGTCTATTCTAAAATCAATAAAGAAAAAAAGAATTCCAATCAACCCAGCAATAGTAATCTCAAACAAACCCAACGCAAGGGGTTTAAAGATTGCAGCGAAGATGGGAATTAAAACAGAAATAATTAAGAGTAAGAACTTCAAAGGGAGCAGATGGCAATACGACAAGAAGGTAATTGCAACTCTAAGCAAACATGGAGTTACACCTAGAAATGGACTTGTGTGTCTTGCAGGATTTATGAGAATTATAAGCCCAGAATTTGTTAGAAAATATAAAAATCGAATTATCAATATTCATCCAGCATTACTTCCAGCATTTCCAGGTCTAGATGCTCAAAAACAGGCATTAGATTATGGCACAAAATACTCAGGATGTTCAGTACATTTTGTTGATACAGGAATGGATACAGGTCCAGTAATTATTCAAGCAGTTGTAAAGATTAAAGAAAACGATACTGAGGAAACTCTATCAAAGAGAATCCTAAAAGAAGAACACAAGATTTATCCTGAAGCAGTAAATCTGTTTGCAAGAAAAAAGATCAAAGTTTCAGGAAGAAGAACAATCATCAGTTAAGAATCAGGTCCGCCAAAAAAGTACAAAACTTTAAGCTTCCGGGTATTTCCATGAAAAAAATGTTCAACATTTTTTGCAACAAAAAATAATTTGTCTTTTGAAACTTTGTAATCTTTTCCATTAATTTTTAAAAAACCATCACCAGACATTACATAATATACCTCATCGTTTTCATGAGGTGTTTGATTATCTTCTTCTCCAGGTTGCAAAACCAAAATGCTAGCAGCCAAAGTATCTCTATTGATAAAAGTGTAAAAATAAGAACTGCTGTTTTTGATTTTCTCAAAATATGTAGATAAATCAAAATCTAGTTTCAATTTATTCAGCAGCTACAGTGTATGTTTTTCTTACAGGATCTGTACTCATAAAAGAATGTCCTGCAGGATGAAGTTTTTCATGTTCAGGGCTTTGATGCATTTTGATAAAAGTCTCTTTGCTTTCATGTTCTACAATTATTCTATAGCTCCCATCAGAAGATTTTAGAAATCTTCTAGACTTGAATCCAGGAAAAGTAGACAATACTTTGTTTGATTCTGAGAACCAACTTTTGAAATCATCTTCAGCACCATCTTTGAGTTGAACGTCTGCTATCATTACAAACATGGTGTGACTAGAAAAAATACCATTTAATTTCTTTTCTAAGATTTCCATCATAGAATTCCAAGAATTAAATATCTACAATTCAAAAACAGAACATGGTAGGAGTCAAAATTGACGGAATAATTATTGCTCAATCAGTCAAAGACAGAGTCAAAAAAGCAGTAGAAGAGCTAAAAACTCAAGGTATAACTCCGTGTTTGGCTACAATTTTGATTGGTGAGAATCCAGCTTCTGCTACCTATGTAAGAAACAAGCACAAGGCATGTGAAGAAGTAGGAATTGCTACTAAGGATCATAAACTTGATGCAAACATATCACAAACACAACTCAATGAAATTATTGATAATTTGAATAACGATAGATCTGTTCATGGAATTTTAGTTCAGCTTCCATTACCAGAACAATTAGATGAATTTGCAACAACATCAAGAATATCACCTCTAAAAGATGTGGATGGTCTAACACCACACAATGCAGGATTGCTTGCCATGAAAAAAGCAGCACTAGTTGCATGTACTCCTTCTGGTGTAATGGAGATGTTTGATTATCATGGAATTGATTTAGAAGGAAAAAATGTTGTGTTAATTAACAGAAGTAATCTCGTAGGGAAACCACTGTATCACCTATTACTGGAAAGAAATGCCACTGTTCTTACATGTCATTCTAGAACCAAAAATTTGACAGAGCTCTGCCAAGCTGCCGATATTGTCATTACTGCAGTAGGGGATAGAAACAAGTTTACTCTAACGCCAAATATGATCAAAGAAGGAGCAATTGTAATTGATGTTGCAATTTCAAGATTCAATGAAAAACTAGTAGGTGATTCAAATTTCGAGGATATTATCAAAAAAGCATCCTTTGCAACACCAGTACCGGGAGGAGTTGGTCCCATGACAGTTGCGATGCTATTAAAAAATACAATTACTGCAGCATCATTGAGTAGCCAAATTGGAAGACAATCCTGAAAAAAAATCACTTAGAAATCTTCTTTTAGAAAAAAGAGATAACACATCTTTTGATCTTATGAACATTGCAAGTGAAAAGATGCAAAAAAGATTAAAAAAAATTAATGTATTTAGAAATGCTCAAAAGATTGGAGCATACTATCCTATTGGCAGTGAGATTCTAACGCAAGATATCATTCAAGAGTTGCTCAGTAATGGAAAAGAGGTGTTTTTGCCTAAAGTAAAAGGAGAAAAGATTGAATTTAGAAAAATTTCTGACTTTTCAAGCCTAGAAAAAGGCAGTTTTGAGATTATGGAACCAAAAGAAGATTGCCAAATAGACAACAATTTAGATGTGATTTTAGTTCCAACTGTAGGCATATCACCAGCTGGAGTTAGATTAGGATACGGTCATGGATTTTATGATAAATTTCTTGCAGAACACAAAACTACAACAGTTTCATTGACTCTGGAAAAACAGATTGTAAAAAATATTCCAAAATCAGAACACGATGTTTTAATTGATTGGATTGTAACTGAGGATAGATTTTTGCAAACTCAGAGATAAGACAATCCCTTTTGACCAATGTCTTTTCTATAAAATTTGTGAGACCAGGAAATTTTCTCAGCTACAGCATAGGCATTTGCAATTGCAGATTCTAATGAATCACCTAATGCGGTGACTCCTAAGACACGGCCACCATTTGAGAGAATTTTTCCGTCTTGTTTTTTTGTTCCAGCATGAAAGACATACGAATTATTTGGAATCAAATCAAGACCAGTTATTTCTTCGTTTTTAGCATATGATTCTGGATATCCTTCAGATGCTAAAACAACACATACTGCAGATTGATTTTTCCATGAGATTGGAGGCATTGAGGATAATTTTCCATCAACACTTGCAACAAAATAATCATACAAATCAAAGTCCATCCTCATTGTAATTGGTTGACATTCTGGATCACCCATCCTTACGTTATATTCTAAAACAAAAGGCTCATTATCTCTAATCATTATTCCAGCATACAAAAATCCCTTAAAGGAAATTCCTTCACTTTTCATTGCATGAATTGTTTTATCAATAATTTTCTCTTGAATTTTGTTTGCCATTTCATCATCGATAATTGGAGTTGGTGAATATGCACCCATGCCACCAGTGTTAGGACCCTTATCATTATCAAAAATTCTTTTATGATCTTGACTAGAGGCCATTGGAATTGCAATCTCACCATCAGAGAGTGCAATGTATGATGCCTCAATTCCATCAATTCTTTCTTCAACTATTATTCGATTTCCAGCATCACCAAATGTCTTTTTGACTAAAATTGTCTGGATTGCAGCAAATGCCTCTTCATTGTTGTTACACACAATCACACCTTTTCCTGCTGCAAGTCCATCTGCTTTTACTACAACATTGTAATCAAGGGATTTTACGTAATCTTGAGCTTTTTGAGCATCATCAAATATTTCAAATTGTGCAGAGGGGACATCATTACGTTTCATGAAGTTCTTTGCCCAAATTTTGCTTGATTCAAGTTGCGCTGCTTTCTGTGTTGGTCCAAATACTTTGAGATTTTTCTCATTGAATTTATCAACAATTCCTGCTGCGAGTGGTGCCTCAGATCCAACTACTGTAAAACAATTATGTTTTTGAGCAAAATCAACTAATCCATCTAAATCATCTACATTTATTGTGACATTATTTTCAGTTCCACCATTTCCAGGAGCAGTAAAGACAGTTTCAACTTTAGGACTTTGAGATAATTTCCACGACAGTGCATGTTCTCGTCCACCAGAACCAACTACCAGAATATTTACCAACAAAAATTATCTTTTGCTCAATTATATAATCCAAGTCTCACAAAATCAATTTAGCTTTATAATGTCACCTACATATCAAAATCCAGATGGAACTTGCTACAAAGTTTGATGCAAAAGCAATAGAATCTCAAGTACGAGAATACGTCAAATCAATTGATTTAGAAAAACAAATTTTTGCATCTGACAAACCTGAAAAAATCAGATTCATTGAAGGTCCTCCAACTATGAATGGAATTCCACATGCAGGACACCTACGAGGCAGAGTAATCAAAGATTTATGGTATCGATTCAACACACTACAAGGAAAAAAAATTGAATTCAATGGAGGATGGGATACTCAAGGACTTCCAGTAGAATTACAAGTTGAAAAAGAATTAGGAGTTACAGGTGGAAAGACTGAAGCCATAAAACAATTTGGAGTTGAAAGAATTGTTTCTGAATGCAAGAAAGTTGTAGAAAAATACAACAAAGAATGGGTAGCAGTTGATGAATTACTTGGCATGTCATTTAACCACGACAAGGCATATTGGACGTATCGAGATGAATTTATTGAAAGAGAGTGGCAGGTGCTAAAAAAAGCACATGAAAATGGAATTCTAGAAGAAGACTTTACTGTAATTGCATACTGTCCAAGCTGCCAGACTTCACTTAGTCATGCAGAAGTAAATCAAGGATATGAAGAAGTTAAAGACCCTTCGTTGTACTACAAAGTAAAACTAGTTGATGAAGATGTATTTTTGATTGTATGGACTACAATGCCATTTACTTTAGTAACGGATGCAATGGTAGGATTACAACCTGATGAAGATTATTGTTATGTCAAGGTAGAAGACCAAACGTGGATTGTTGGAAAGACAAGACTAGAAGAATTCATGACGGAAATAAAGATTGAAGATTACAAAATTGAAAAAACTGTTAAAGGTTCAGAGTTTGAAGGTAAAAAATACACACATCCATTTCTTGATTTGATTCCAGAATTAAAAGAATATGCAAAAGCAGACAATTATCATATTACAGTATCAGAATCATTTGTTGATGCCACTGCAGGAAGCGGGTTAGTACACTTGTCTCCAGTAAATGGAGAAGAGGACATCAAAATAGCAAACAAAAGAAATGTCAAAATTTTCAATCCTATTGATGATGAGGTAAAATTTACTGCCCATGCAGGGAAATATCAAGGAATGTTTGTCAGGGATGCAGATAGAATAATTGTCGAAGATCTAAAAGATTGTAATGCACTTGTCAAAATTGGAAAGATAAAACACAAGTATCCATTATGTTGGAGATCACATCATCCTATTGTATGGCTTGCAAGAAAGGGGTGGTTTTACAAGTTAGATCGTCTTGAAAACAAAGCAATCGATGCTGCAGAAAGTGTAGAGTATTTTTTTGAACAACCAAAAAACAGATTCTTGGGAATTATCAAAGAAAAACATCCATGGTGTATTTCACGAGAAAGGATTTGGGGTTGTCCATTACCTGTTTGGAATTGCAAGGACTGTGGTGAAAAAAATTGGTTCTTTGCAAGAAAGGACATTGTTGAGGCTGCAGAGAATTTACCAGACGGATCAGACTTTGAATTGCACAAACCGTGGATTGACAATATCACAATACAGTGCAAAAAATGTGGCAGTACTAACACACAAAGAGAAGAATATGTTTTAGACACATGGCATAATAGTGGTTCTGCCCCATATTCATCTTTGACAGATGAGGAATATTCCAAAGAGATTCCTGCACCATTTTTCACAGAAGGCATTGATCAGACCAGAGGATGGGCATATACTCTGCTAATCGAAAATGTAATCTTAAACAATGGACCTATTCCTCCTTACAAGGCATTTTTGTTCCAAGGACATGTACTTGATGAAAATGGAGGTAAGATGAGCAAAAGCAAAGGAAATGTATTGGAGGGCTCTGACTTGCTTCATAAATATCCAGCGGATTTAGTTAGATTCTATTTTATGTGGAAAGCAAGTCCAATCGAGCCACTAAGTTTTAGCACTAATGAATTAATGTCAAGACCATATCAGGTAATCAACACATTATTCAATCTACATCTTTACTTTAAACAAAATAGTGAATACGATAACTTTGAAGAATCAAATACAGTAGAATGGGCAAAGCAAAACAACTTGCTAACATCACCAGATATTTGGCTTTTATCAAAACTTCAAAAATTAATCCAAAAGATTACAGAAAAAAATCAAACATGCAAGTTCCATGAAGGTGCAAAGGCAATTGACGACTTTATCATTAATAATCTAAGCCAAATTTACATCCCAATTACCAGAGGAGAACTATGGGATGAGGAGGATGAAAAGAAAAACAGACGATTGGCAATCTACGCAGTATTAAGAAAAGTACTCAAGATACTTGATATTTTGATTCATCCATTTTGTCCATTTACTAGCGAATATCTGTACCAAACAGTATTTGATGAAAAACAAAATATCTTACTTGACAAGTGGCCTGAATACCAAGAATCACTTGTCAACGAAGAGATTGAAGAATCATTTGACATTATGAAAGATGTAGTATCTATATCATCAGCTGCAAGAATGAAAGGAAAACTAAAGAGAAGATGGCCACTAAATGATGCACAGATTTGTGTCAAAAAAGGTCAGAAAAATAAATTAGAGTCATTATCTGATTTGTTACATTCTCAATTAAACGTAGAAAAATTTAGTATTTTTGAAACACAAAAAGAATCAGGATTAGAGCAAATTTTAGAGTTAAAACAATTAGGATTGCCTGCAAAAGCAATTGTAGAATTAGAGAGAAAAAGAATCGGACCAAAAGCAAAACAACACATGGGAAAACTAGTTTCAATATTTTCAGAAACAGATCCTGAAGAGATTGTCTCATCATTGCAAAAAGATTCAAAATATGATTTTGAAATTGATGGAGAGGTGATTTCGTTAGACAGTAAAGATTTTGTTATAGATTTTGATGCAGATCAAAATTTTGCAGTTTCAAAAAGAGATAGTTATGTTGTCTTTATCTCAACGTCTCGAAACAGAGAGATGATGGCAAAAGGACTGGTAAAAGATGTTGCCAGAAGACTTCAAACTCTAAGAAAAGAAAGAGGATACAATCCAACTGATGTTTTAGACGTTGCATCGATTCTCGATTTAGATGATGAATCACTAGAAATGATAAAAGAGAAAGCAAAAGATTTGGCATTTTTAGTTAGAGTAAAACAGATAAACTTTGAGGAATCTTGTAAAGAATACAAAGATGACGACATTGATGGACAAAAAATCAGAATTTCCGTAGAATGATTATTTTAAAACTTTAGAATGAGTGCACTGCAATCCAACTTTTTATTTATTAAAATCACAAAAGAGAGCCATATTCCAGCAGAGTATGGCAATTAGGTCCCCAACCGATATTTTCCCAAAACTCTTCTGGAATTAATTCCATTACATGTACAGATTTTCAAAAGAATCTTTTTATGTTCAGCATTGTTCGCAAATTCAATGTCAGACTCTAAACACACTGTTGTAGGAGTTGAATTTCTCAAGCAAAATGGCATAGATATTGATGAGTTAATCAAGGAATTAACTTACAATGCATCAGTTGAATTTGTGGCATATTATTACTTCACAAACCTCAGATCATTCTGTACAGGAATGGAAGGCGAGGGAATTAAAGGAGTAATTGAAGATGCTAGACTTGAGGATTTGAGTCACTTTGAATCATGTATCGACAGAATATTCCAGCTTGGAGGAGAGTTCCCAAAAGATATCGTAGACTTTTGTAAGCAAGCAGGTGCAGATTTCTTACAATCAGATAAGAGCACAACTCTAAAAGAAATTTTAGAGAAATGTTTGAAAGCAGAACAAGGGGCTATTGTCAACTGGAATAAAGTATGCAAAATGACTCAAGGAAAAGATCCTATGACATATGATATCGCAGCAAGCATTCTTGCTGAAGAAATTGAACATGAATCATGGTTCTTAGAATTGCTAGATGGTAGACCATCAGGACATATGAGAAGAAGATATTCTGGGGAGAGACCACACACTAGCAAACATTCTAGATCCTTGGATAATTTGTGATTCTTTTCACTTTTTTCTTATTTTCAGGTATAATTTTTTAATCTAAAATCAACTAACTAGCTAGCTTTTAGCTAAAATGCGATATTAAATAGAAAAACCGCGTATTAAAAACATGGTAAAGCAGATTAGTCTGGATGCTTGGCAAGTTCAACATTTATCAGATTTATTAGAAAAGGGGTCAAACATTGTTGCAAAGACAAACAAGCCTATCGTCTTATACAGACAAACACTTGAAGAAGAAGACGATTCTTATGAAGAGATTGTCTGCACTTTGAGTAAAGGATATGTTATTGAACAAATGGTAACATCAGGAGGAGTATTAGTTCCAAGCTTTCATCAGCAATTTGTATTTACAATTGAAGAATATCCTCAGGAATTACTGAGAAAGAGTAAAGATCGCTTTTTGGAAATGATTGATTTTCTTGAAGAACAACTAAGATAATATCATAATTAATAAAGACCGTAAAATTCACAAGTTTTGCATGCGATTACTAGAATTTCAAGCAAAGGAATTATTCCGAGAGTATGGGATTAATCTTCTTGATAGCATATCCTCTACTAATATTGAGGAAGGAAGGAAGCATGCAAAAAAGTTAGGATATCCATTTGTAATCAAAATCCAGGTTCCCGTAGGAGGTAGAGGAAAAGCCGGAGGCATCCAAGTATGCCACAATGATGATGAATTTGAGTTAAAATATCCTCAAGTCATGGATTTGACCATAAAAGGGGAAAAGGCTCGAGCAATTTTACTTGAAAAGATGGCAGACATCAAAAAGGAATTGTATCTTTCATTATTTCTGAATCGCTCAAAGAGATGCTACACCATTATTGCATCAGCTGAAGGAGGTGTTGAGATTGAATCAGTGAAAAATCAAATTATCAAAGAAGTTGGATTAGGAGATGTCTCTGAAGAAGTTGCAAGAGAAGTTGCAAAAGAGATGGGATTAGAAGGAAAGACATCTGATGGTTTTGTTGATATTTTGAAAAAACTATCAAAACTTACAATTGAAAAAGAAGCAGAGCTTGCAGAGATTAACCCACTTGCAATCATGCAAGATGATTCAATAATGGCACTTGATGGAAAATTTGTTACAGATGACAATAGTAATTTCAGACATCCAGAATTAGAAAAATATCAAGAAAAATCAGAGATAGAAGAAAGGGCAGAAAAAAGTGGATTCTCATTAGTTGAGTTAGATGGAGACATCGCAGTTGTTGGAAACGGCGCAGGACTTGTAATGTCTACACTTGATATGTTATCTGATAACGGCGGAAAACCAGCATGTTTTCTTGATGTTGGAGGCGGAGCAACAACAGAATCAGTTTATGAAGCTCTAACTTTGATTAGCAAGATTAGCAAAGTTAAAGGAATTTTAGTTAATCTCTATGGGGGAATTGTAAAGACAACAGTAGTTGCCGAAGCATTTCTAAAAGCATATGAAAATAATCTAATTGATTTACCAGTATTTTCTAGACTAAAAGGAACTGAATCAGAAAAAGCAAAAAAGATGCTCCAAGGTTCTAGAACTAAGATTTATGATTCAGTTGAAGAAGCAATCAATGCTGCAGTGATGGGAATAAAAAATTGATGGACATTTTCGGATTACTTAAGGGAAAACCAGAGGATCCAGATTATGAGAAAAAAGGAGTAATTGTTCAAGGCATTACTGGAGCATATGGTTCATTACATGCAAGAAACATGATGGCATATGGTACTAACGTTGTTGCAGGAGTTACTCCTGGTAAGGGAGGTCAAAAATTTGACGATGCTGTTCCAATTTACAATACCATGCAAGAGGCAGTTAATGCTACTAATGCAAAAATTTCAATCATCTATGTTCCAGCAAAATTCTTTCTAGGTGCTGCAAAAGAAGCTCTAGAGGCAGGGATTAAACTACTTGTTGCAATTCCTGAACATGTTCCAATTAGAGACACAATGGAAGTATTGGAGTTAGCCAAACAAAAAGATGCAGTAATTATTGGACCAAATACTCCTGGAATTATGATTCCAGAATTAATTAAGGTAGGAATTATGCCACCTACTCCATTCAAGGCAGGAAAGATTGCAGTATTATCAAAGAGCGGGACGCTACTCTACGAAATTTCAGATGCGCTAACTAATTCAGGATTTGGACAATCAATTACAATTGGTATTGGGGGAGATCCAATTAACGGAACAAGACTCATTGATGCATTTGAGATGGTAAGAGACATTCCAGATTTGGAGGGGATGGTAATTGTAGGAGAAATTGGAGGAGATTCTGAAGAAATTTTAGCTCAAAAAATTATTGACAGTGGATTTAGCAAACCAACTGTAGCGTACATAGCAGGACGAGCAGCACCAAAAGAGAAAAGAATGGGACATGCAGGAGCAATTGTAATGGGAACTTATGGTTCTGCTGAATCAAAGATTTCAATGTTTAACAAAGCCAATATTCCAGTAGCAAAAAGACCAGTGGAAGTACCAGTATTGCTTGCAGGAAAGATGGAAAAATCCGATTAGATTAAAAGAGAGAGATTTAGGAGAAAATCAAATGCCAATCACAGACCCTGAAAAAAAACGCATTGCGCAACAAGCACGTCTTGTAATGAGAATTTGCTTTAATTGTGGTTGTCGAAATGACATAGATGCTACCAGATGTAGAAAATGTAGAAATCCATATCTTAGACTAAAGAATAGAAACCTCGGTGTTAAAAAATAGAATTAAAAATTCATCAATCTTTGCCTGTATTCTGAAATTGCAGTTTTTATCTCAGAATTATATTTTGTAACAAATGATTTTGCAGTATCAGGATTTTCTAATTCTTCTAAGACAAGTTGCAGATCATCAGGTAATTCCTCATTCATCTGATACAAGACTTTGGCAGCATCAACAAATTGTCCTAAATTTTCAGCATACTCAAATGCCAACTTCATCCTATCAATTAGTTCATCAAATTCTTGCAATGACATAATTCAATTTTAAAAAATCAGTACTAAAGACGTAGGTAATAACAGAATCTAAAGACAAAAAAGCTTGTGATATTGTAAATTTGTTGGACCGGTCGTCTAGTTTGGTTTGGATGACGCACTCACACTGCGTAAGAGAAGAATTTCTCCGCAAAGGTCGTGGGTTCAAATCCCATCCGGTCCATTTTCAATATGTTTGTGGGATTTTAGATTTTTACTTCTAAAAAATAAATGATGTAATGTAAGGTATTGTTCATCAAAATGCACAACATCGATCCTATCTTTTAGAAAAAGAACTTCATTTATGAAAAAACTTGGAGGTCAATTAATAAGTTGAATGAGGTTTTTGCGATTTTAGTTGCAGGACTATATGGTGGAAGTGGATTGTTATATAGTGTTTATAACCACCATAAAAGAAAGCATCAGAATTGATTTATCACAAATAGGATACTAATCTTTTCTGATATTTCGATAGCAATCATTAAAGTCTAGAAGACAAACCTAGGCTGTGGATGTAAACCAGATGAAATTCGAGTTTGAATCATCTAAAGAAAACTTACTTCAAACGATTTTAAAAAACAGAGAAAATTTAGATGCAAATACAATTGCCGAGGCAATCAAAAACTTTGTAAGAAATCATGAGAGATATGATTTTGAAAAAAAGAGATTATTAGATTTTATTTCTGACATATAGTTTAGAAAATAAGAATAAAGATTTCAAATTAGGCTGTCAAAAATTTGATGTGACTTGTATCATTTCTAAAACAAGCATCTAATCTTTCTTGTAATATTTTCACATAACAATCAAGAGAACAGCAATTCTTTTTGCCTATTGTAAATGGTTTCATACAAACTTGACAGATCTTCATGCTATAATCCTTACCGATTCAATCAAGTCATCAGAGCCAAAGCAATTTCTATTTTCCATACAACTCTCACAAACTAACCACACAGGAGTATGTGTCCCATGTTTTGCAGATTTGTATGTTATCTCATACTTTGGTTTGTGTTTATCTGAACAGATATTCATAATCAATCTCCAAATCATCAATAAATTCACGACCTTCAATGGAACGCTCTACTATTGAAGAAACTTCAAGACGTAGGCTTTGAATCAAGACACATCTAGTCAATATAGTGCCTCTCCCTTTTCCCAAGATAGGTCAAATAACATATCCATCATATCTACCAAGGTTTCCGAATCAGACCACCATGCAAAGATCTGTCTTGTGGGATGTGTTACATTGCGCAGAAAGATGAGAACCTCTTTTTTGTCATTTACAATGAAACATTTGTTTTCTGCATCAGATGGAATTACTTTAATTTTATCTGAATCCATATCAGATAGGAATTCAGGAATTTTGTTTAATGGTGAAACTACCATTTTAAGGGTAGTTGGTACGCCTTCTACCCATTCAAAGACATCAGCATGATACATTCTAAGTAAATCTGGAACACTGCCATAGATTTTGAAATTCTCACTGCTTGAATTAACCATCTCGTTAATTTTGTTAGTGATTGGACCGGCACCATGCAATAACTGCATCTTCTCAGATTTTGATTCATCGGTATCTACTGCAAAAAAGGGAATTTCTTTCCACATATTAGAAAGAGATTCCTCTTTGTTTGCCAAAGTATCAATTCGTTCTTGTTCTTGCTTTACTAAGGTGGCCACTGCATCTTTCATTTCCATTGCAGCATATTTGGTAGGATGGGAAAGTTCTGCCACGACCAACCCCATATTTTGAAGGGAATTTACTAGATGATATGTCTCAGTTCTAGGCAATTGTAATGCTTTGGCTATCTCAGAAGCTGTCTTTGAACCATACTTTCCAAGATATATGAAGACCTTGGCTTGGCTTTTTGTAAGACCAAAATTGATTAACTCATTTCTGATTTTTTCAAGAGTTATTTTATGCTTGTATAAAGTAGTATCAGAATCATTGTCAAATAGATTGATTTGTTCACCCATACTCATTGTTCTCATTTTAGTATGTTTTTGTCAGATATAGTCATATGTAACACTCTGTCATGACACAACCAAACAATAAAACAAAAGAATAATCAAAAGATCGGCATCTGTAACAAAATATTAAGACAGATTTTCACATAAAATAGGCACATTTTTAGTAGATTTTTTGAATTTTCTAAAATCAAAAAAATTGATTAAAATTAGATTACAGAAAAAAAATACTAATGAAAGCACGATTTAACGGCAAATGTGTAGAATGCGGAGAGCCAATCAAAGTTGGAAAAGAGATTCTAAAAAACTCTAAAGAAAAGTGGGTTCACAAAGCATGCTCTGATTTAGAAGAACTGCCATAAAGTTGGAACAAATTAGTAATAAATTATTTAAATCACTTTGAAAAAAAAGTGATCAAAATGAATACAAAATCAAATGTATTTTTGATAGCATCAATTATGACAGTTTTTGGTATAATGATTATTCCTGCAAATGTTTCAGCAGAGTCAAATCAAAACAGTATCACTGTGACTCCAATTAATGAAGAGATCAGTTTGCAGAAAACCATAACAACAATGAGTATTCCAGAAGACAATACACTTCCATGGGGTTCAGTAATTGGAGGGCCATCTGATTATGTTGAAAGATATCCAGTAATAATTCAATTCTACAAAGGAGAAGAACCAGTTCACTTTGCACAAGTAGATGTTAAAGGTGATGGTTCTTATGAATACAAATTCAGAGTTGGAAGTTTAGATTCAGATACTGGAGAATTTGTAAATGTATTTGAAGGCGACTATACTGTAAAAATCTTCAGAGTTATTCCAAACACCAATGCTCAAGCATAATCAATTATCTCACTTTCTCTTTGTTTTTTCAAAGCTTTAACATATTATTCACAGAATTCATATACTAAACAATCAACTGAACAGCTAGAAAATGAGTAAGAACTTTTGGCACGATATTGAATCAGGAAATGACATTCCAGAAATCATCAATGTAGTAGTAGAGATTCCAAAAGGCTCTATGAACAAATACGAATACGACAAAAAGTATAACATGATAAAACTTGATAGAGTATTATTTTCACCATTTCACTATCCAGGAGATTATGGAATTGTTCCACAAACACTTTCAGAAGATGGTGATCCTTTAGATGCGCTAGTTTTAGTTACAAATCCAACATATCCAGGAATTCTAATTGAAGCAAGACCTATTGGATTGCTTCAGATGACAGATGATGGAAAACTAGATGACAAGATTATTTGTGTCTCAACAAATGATCCTAGATATCTGCATACTGCAGACATTACAGACATTGAAGATCACTATCGTTCTGAGATTGCTCACTTTTTCCAAGTCTACAAAGATTTGGAAGGGAAAAAAGTTGAGATAATTGGGTGGAAATCTGCAAAAGAAGCAAAAACCGTAATTATTGATTCCATAAAGAGATACAAAAACACTTTGAAAAAATACTAACATGCCAAATCAATGTGAACATTTCTCAAAAGAAAAAGATGGAATTTTACCAAACACAAAAAGCTGTGAAGAGTGTGAAAAAGAACACCTTCCAGTGATAGCAATTAGAATGTGTTTGATATGTGGACATGTGGGATGTTGCGATTCATCTATTGGAAAACATGCAACAAAGCATTTTCAAGAGACAGGGCATCCGGTAATGAAGGCAATACCAGGCGATATTTGGAAATGGTGTTATCTTCATGAAGAATATTATTAATTTTTAATAGCTACTATGTTTAACTTTACTCTTTTTAGTTTCTTCTTTGAGTTTTTTAAGTAATTTGTCAGTCTTGAGTTTTAGTTCCAGCATTACTTCTTGCATAGTATCTTTGTATTCTCTATCAGAATCATTCCCCATACAAATATCACTTTATAGTAAGATTAATTTTTCAAGTAATAAACTAATATAGAAATTCTTAGAAATAATTGATTCCTGTATGGAATTATTTTCTTGTAACTGTGTAAAGAGGATATCTATGCTTTAATTCAGAATTAAAGTCGCCAACAAAATTAAACTTGTAATCTGGAATCTTTTTTACCATTTCATACAAATCCCCACCTAGGATTATTTCATTATTAGCTACAGAGTGATTGATCTTAGAACACATGTTTACAGGAGGGCCAAGCAAATCAATTGATTCACCATTTGGTTTCATTATTACAACAGGGCCATAATCACAACTAATTCTGTAATCGATACATGGAAGATCTTCTTTGTCTGTGCACAAGCAGACATGATCATGCAACTCAAGCATCCCAAGTGCTCCTTCTATACAAGACATGAATCCAAAGGTTCTATTTTTTGAAGATTCTGGAAAATAAAATAACAGACTGTCTCCAATATTTTTTATCACTTGACCACCAAATCTATTGACAGTTTTTGCCATACTGTTTAGAAATATTTGGTAATATTTTGAAATCTGTCCCACATTCAATTTTGCAGAAATCTTTGTAGAATCAACCATATCAACCATTCCAATACAATATGATGTGGTATTACCCGAAAAAGCAACAAGATAATCAGAGGGATTCATGAAAGATTGTTCAGTGTTTATAGATACACTCTCAGTTGTGTCTGCAGTTTGTCCTCCCAACTTAATTCTGTACGTAATTATACGATTTAAAGATGATCAAAATTATGCAAATATGAATTACATGCTAAATAAATTCTTGAGTTATATTGATTTTTTAATAGTAAAAAAACAGTAAAGTAGATGTCAGAATTTCATCTTACAAAGTGGGATCTTTCAGAATTAGCAAATAATCCAAAGAGCCCTGCATTTCAAAAACAGATTCAAGATTTAGAAAAACAGGCAAAAAAATTTGAAA
Source organism: Candidatus Nitrosopumilus sp. (assembly GCA_046758125.1). Classification (GTDB taxonomy): domain Archaea; phylum Thermoproteota; class Nitrososphaeria; order Nitrososphaerales; family Nitrosopumilaceae; genus Nitrosopumilus. The sequence goes on from JBHHZR010000005.1 coordinate 38,859, forward strand.
AAATAAAATCAAAAGTAAATCCTAAAATGTCTTCAAAGAAATTTTTAAGTATTCTAAAACAAGTTGAAGAAATTTCTGAGAAGATGAGCAAAATTGGAGGATATGCATCATTATCATATTCTTCAGATACTCAATCAGATGAAGCAACCTCTTTGATGACAAAGATGTCAAAACTAGGCTCTGAGATTTCTAACAAAATTCTATTTTTTGATTTATGGTGGAAGACACAAATAGATGAAAAAAATGCACAAAGACTCATCAAAGATTCAGGAGAGATGACACAATATTTGTTACACAAAAGATTGTTTGCAAAATATGCTTTAAGTGAACCTGAGGAGAGAATTATCAATACGTTAGATGTTACAGGGATTTCAGCACTTGTAAAACTGTATGACAAGATTACTAATTCCTACGAATACAAAATGAAGATAGGAACCAAATCTAAAACCATGACAAGGGAAGAGATCACAAACTATGTCCGAAACACAAATCCTAAGATTCGTGAGACAGCTTACAAAACCCTTCTTACAAAATATACAGAAAACAAAGGGGTAATTGGTGAGATTTATCAAAACATTGTTCTTAATTGGAGAGATGAAGGCATAGAGATCAGAGGCTACAAGACTCCAATATCAATGAGAAATATAGGAAATGATGTTGATGACAAAACTATAGAATCACTTCTTGCAGTTTGTAGAAAAAATTCTCCAGTATTTCAAAAATTCTTTGTACAAAAGGCAAAGATGCTAAAGATGAAAAAATTGAGAAGATATGATTTGTATGCTCCTGCAACAGCAAATATCAAGGAAAAAAATTATTCATACAACAAATCAGTAAAACTAGTCTTTGAATCTCTTGGAAAATTCAGCGACACATTAGAAGATTTTGCAAGAAAGGTTTTCAATGAAAAACATATTGATTCAGAGATAAGACAAGGAAAAAGAGATGGAGCATTTTGCAGTACACTTTCTCCAAAGATTACACCCTATGTGCTGGTAAATTTTACAGGAAAATCAAGAGATGTCTTTACTTTGGCACATGAGTTAGGTCATGCAGTTCATAGTCAAGCAGCACAAGATAGATCAATTCTTGTTCAAGATGCATCACTACCATTAGCAGAGACTGCATCTACTTTTTCAGAATTGTTGTTATATGATAATCTATCTGATAAAATTTCGGATGATGAAAAGAAGATAATGCTATCAGAGAAGATTGATGATTTGTATGCAACAATTCTAAGACAATCATTTTTTACAATCTTTGAAGTTGATGCACATGAACAAATTGGAAAAGGAACAACAGTAGATGAGATTTCAAAAACATATCTACAAAATCTCAAAGAACAATTTGGAAATTCAGTAAATCTGTCTGAAGATTTTGCAATAGAGTGGAGTTGTATCCCTCACTTTTATCACACACCATTTTACTGCTATGCATACTCTTTTGGAAATTTGCTTGCACTGTCTCTTTTTCAAAGATACAAAAAGGAAGGAAGAGATTTTGTTCCTTCATACATCAATATTTTAGCTGCAGGAGGTTCCAAGAAACCAGAGAAACTCCTTTCAGAACACGGATTTGACATAAGAACTCCAAAGTTTTGGCAAGAAGGCTTTGACTATGTTAGACAACAAGTAAAAACACTATCATCATTAAACTAGAATAATTATGGGGCTGACAGTCCAACGCAAGGACTGCCAGCTTGTTCCCCGAACGGTTTGAATTCGATGTCATAGTAAAATCAAAGATAATCTGATTTAAACGTTTGAAATTATTCCAAGTCTAATTTTTTTGGATTTATCTTTCTTATAGTACCAACTAAAATTCCTATCGTAAATCCCAATTGGAATAGAAAATACAAAAGTACTTCAAATGTACTTGGGGTAAGATCTGTTAATCTACTAAGGCCAGTTAGTATCAGTATGAGGACACTGAAAAAGAAAACAAATGCTTTTGTAATACCACGAATGTTTGTAAATTTTAAAAGAACAAAAGTCATCACAGTAACAGAGATAGCAAGTATGGTTAGAAATCCAGTATTCATTCCAAAGATCAAAAAAAGTAACGATACAACTTCACCTGCACTGCCAGTAGAGATATTGGAAAGATCAATCTTCTCAGGAGATGCAAAACGTGGAACACTCAGAACAGCATTTGTCAAAAATAAGATAAACAGAGAAATCGATACCGTCTTTACATGATTTTGGAGTCGTGGGAATCTAACAAGTATGGCACGTCCAAGAATAATTCCTTGAAATGTACCAATACCAAAAGCACTCAAGACTGCAATTATTGAAAAAATTGGATCTTGAAAAATATCAACAAGAAATGGAATTAGAGCCATTACTATCTAGAGATTTGATAAAATGAGAATATTAGCTAGTCGATAATGGATTTTCGTAAAAAAAATAAAAAAAATTCATCTAATTGCAAATTAGCCACAATCAAAATAAGAGTAAATTTAATAATTTCATTATAAGAGGGACAACCTATGCAAAAAAGTCTATTTTTTTTAGCATTGATTGCAGTAATTGGAATTTCAATAGATTACGCCTATTCACAAGAAGCAAGTCTTGCAACTTTTCAGGAAACTGCTCAAATAATTATAGATAAGAGTATTTCTCAAAATGTGACAGCATCAATAACGCTGCAAAGTACTAGCATTCAGGAAATTAAAATTCCTGCAGAATTAGAACAAAAAATAAGAGAAAACGATAGAATAAAGGCCATAATTTTGACCAATCAAGATCAATGTGTGTTGGGAGTAATAGACCAATCATGCATAATGATAAATGTAGAAAGAAATCCTGAAGACAAAGGAATCATCGCAATTCAGGATGCAACCAAGGAGATTGCCGATATGTATATTGATGATATCAACCAAGCATTTGATACAGATGCAAAATTTCATTCAGTTTATGTTCATACAGATGATCAAACAAACAAAGCACTTGAAACTTCAGGAATAGTTTCTGGTAAAGGCATGATTTCAGCAGTTTACACAATGACTATGGAAGACACTAGTTCAATGTATCAGAAAATTTCGGCAATACTTATTCCAAAAATAATTAGAGATGCAGGAGGATTTTATGATGTTGCAAAAAATTTATCATTTGAAGAAAACTCAAAAATGACATTTTCATTAATACCATTAGATTCAAAATCACTTTTGCAATTAAAGTTATCAATTGATTATCCAAATAAAGCAAATACAATTTCCGAAATTAGCCCATTAGAATTTCTCAAAACAGAGAATCTCAAAAGATCAGATTATTTTGCATCAGGCTTTTACCCACTGAATTCTCTGGTTCAAATTGTAGTATTATCACCTGAAGATACAAAGGTTTCAGATGTTAGAGGCCACCTTGTTCCAACACAAATAGTCAATAATGAAAAAATCCCCACAGACATTACAAATGATGGATGGGTTTTTGATCCACAAGAAGGACAACTAATTCAAGGAAAATACATTTTTGGTAAAGAAACATCAGTAAATAATGAAGAATTAAAATTCTCACTAGATGGAGAGCAACCTCAAATTGTATTCCCAGAAGATGCAAAGTTTGATGAATCAATAATTATAATCATAATAACAATAGTTGCAATTGCAGCTGCAGTGTTTTATCTTAAAGGGTATAAAAAATAATTATAGTATTAGTACTGCTGCTGCAAACACAGTTGTCCATTTACCATCTTTGTTACCTTTTGCAGCTTGAGTGATGTGACGAGTGTTATAGATTTGTCCTGAAATTGACCATTGTTGTCTTTTTTCATTCCAAGCCTTATCAACATCAAATGGAATTCCTAAAGAAGATGCTAACATTTGTGCTGCAATATCTTCAGCATAATCTCCAGCTTGAATTTCATTTTGACCAAAAGATTCGTATTCTGAGAGATAGCCATATCTACTCTTGTCTTTTGGTTGTGCAATTCCTACAGATGCAGCACACATTCTATGGGGCTCATTAGTTTGATTCTTTGAATAAATCGTAAATAAAATCTGACCAGGTTTGATTTGTTTTAGACCTTCCTTTCTTGAGATTAATTTTGCGTTTGGTGGAAATATACTTGATATCAATACAAGATTTGTTCCAGCTATTCCAGCATCTCGTAAAGCATATTCAAAACTTGTCAGCCTATCTTCATGAACTCCTTTACCTTTTGTAAGAAATAATTTTTTGGCTACTAAATCTAGCATTTCTGAATTGTAGAAAGGGAATTATTATTTATACTTTAATTGAGATATATCTTCACATCTGATTTAGATAATTTGTTATCTCTTGACCATGTTGTTCAACATTGATGTTTCGAAAAATCTTTCGGATAATTCTATTTTTATCAACAATAAATGTAGAACGTTTTGCCAGTCCAACAAAATTTAATCCAGCATATTTTTTGCAAGTATCTTTAGTGGGATCACTTAGGTGAAGATAAGGGATATCATATTCCTTGACAAATTTTGTTTGATCCTCAACAGTATCTACAGAAATTGCAAATAATTCTGTATCAGTCGAAGTAATATCTGGATAAGAGGATATTACACTTTCAACCATCTTGAAAACTTTTTTTGATGGACATCCAAACAGGTGGTTTTTTGGATAAAAACACAAAACTACATTTTTTTTATTTTTAAAGGAATCAAGAGAAATTATGCTACCATCATTTGCCAAAAGTTCAAAATTTGGAGCAGAGTCACCTTCTTGCATGTTTATCTAATCACTTTTTTTCTTTTTCTTTCTTTTGTCAGGAGTCTTTTCTACCTGTGTTAACAAGACAAATGTGAAAAATGCACCCAATCCAACATTAATTACTCCCATGAAAGTAATGATCATAGTCATAGAAGGAGGAGCAACAACTAGACCAATTATCATACCGGTTACACCAGTTGCAAAAAACATCATCATCAAAACCTTAACTCGAGTTGGTTCAATGTATCTCATGAAAGATATCAAAATGGGGGATTATTATAAACTGACTGTTAATTTGAATATTTTTAGATCAGAGAATATTTTTGATTGGTCACAGGTAACACTTTAAACCTTCAAAAATTTCATTTTACTTCGTGCCAATGTAGCTCAGCCTGGCTAGAGCATTCGCCTTGTAAGCGAAAGGTCGTGGGTTCAGATCCCGCCATTGGCTTTGAAATTTCACCAATTATACAATTTAGCAATACGAATAAGTATACTAGAATTTGGAACAAATTCACATGAGTTCTGATGATTTTGAATCGAGTCAAAATAATGACGGAAAGATTTCTGTAAAAAAATCATCATTTAATGGATTAATTATAGGGATAATTGTAGCAGTTGGAATTGCAGCATTTTTTGCTGGATCATATACATCAAATCCAAACTCAGAACGAATTTCTGAGGAAGATCTTCAAGAGGCAATTACAAAATTAGAACTTAAAATGTTACAGAATCAATTACCAACAGAACAAGTAAGATCTCCAGTGAAAATCTCAACAGACAATGATCCTATAATTGGAAACCCAGATGCACCCATTACAATAATTGAATTTTCAGATTTTCAATGTCCATTTTGTGCAAGATTCTATGTTCAAACATTACCATTGATTATTGAGGAATACATAGATCAGGGAAAAGTGAAACTAGTTTTCAGAGATTTCCCAATTCAGAGTATTCATCCAAATGCCTTGCCCGCATCTGTTGCAGCTGAATGTGCAAATGATCAAGGCAAATTCAGAGAAATGCATGATATGTTATTTGATAATCAAAACCAATGGAACAAACAAGAAACAATAAACGCATTATCTTTGTTTAGTCAATACGCTACAGAGATTCAATTAGAACAAGAGACATTTGATTCCTGTCTTGCCAGTGGAAAACATATTGAAGAGATTAGAAAAGATCTTGAGGATGGAAGAGACTATGGAGTTTCAGGAACACCAGGATTCTTTGTAGGAAATGATCAAGTAGGATTTATTGAATTAAAGGGAGCACAGCCATTTGAGAGTTTTAAAAAAGTCATTGATGTCCAGTTAGGCGTCTAAAAAAATAACAAGCGTTTATTAGACCTAAACTGTGAATTGCAAATATCGGAATAATGACGAGTAAGCAATGAGCTTTTTCGTCGTTGCTTAAGAGAAGAAAACAAAATGACAAAATTTGAGGAATTAGGATTAAAAGAAGATATTCTAAAAGGAATTCATGAGCTTGGATTTGAGGAAACATTCCCAATACAAGAAGCAGTAATTCCAGTATTGCTTACAGGACGAGATGTAGTAGGACAAGCTCATACAGGTTCTGGGAAGACTGCAGCTTTTGCATTATCAATGTTGCAAGAGATTCAACCAAAAAATGGAATTCAAGGATTAATCATGGCACCTACAAGAGAACTTGCAATGCAGATTACTGATGAGATAAAGAAATTTGGAAAATATACTGGAATTAGAGTAGCAACAGTTTATGGAGGACAAGGAATGGGCCTTCAGTTAGATGCTTTAGATGCAGGAGTAGAAATTGTTGTTGCAACTCCAGGAAGATTAATAGATCATCTAAAAAGAGGTTCAATTGAACTAAGAGATGTCACCCATATTGTCTTGGATGAAGCAGATACCATGTTAGATATGGGATTTATTGATGATATTCAGTTTATTTTGGATTTGGCACCTGAAGACAGAGTGATGTCGTTGTTTTCAGCAACAATGCCAACTGAAATTCTAAGACTTTCTGAAGAATATCTAAATAATCCAAAACAATTTCTGTTGGATGCAGATGATCTTAGTGGAGAAGGAATAGATCAATCATATTTAGTAATTAAAGATCGTGACAAGTTCAAGTATTTAGTTGATTTTATCAAACAATCAAAAGGTCAGTGTATTGTATTTTGTTCAACAAAATATAGAACCAGAGATGTTGCAAAATTTCTTCATCAAGAAAAATTTGTTGCAGTAGCAATTGAAGGAGACATGTCACAGCATAGAAGAGAGCAATCAATGGGAAAATTCCGAAGTGGAAAAGCAGACATTCTTGTTGCAACAGATGTAGCATCAAGAGGAATAGATGTTCCAAGAGTAGAGCTTGTAATCAACTATGATGTTCCAAACCAAGAGATGGCGTATTTTCATAGAATTGGAAGAACTGCAAGGGCGGGTGCAAAAGGTAAAGCAATTACATTTGTTTCATATTCATCTGTAGGAGATTGGAATATCATCAAACGTCAAATCAAAGTTCCCATCAAAGATTTGAATGAAGAGATGGGAATTGAGATTTCAATTCCAGATCCTCTAAAACGACAAGTTCCATCAAGAAGATATGGAGGCCAATCAAGAACCAGTTATTCCAGAGGAGGTCGCTCTGGAGGATACGGCAGATCTGGAGGAAGACGAGATGCAAGAGATGACAGAGGAGGTAGAAGAAGATCTAATGACAGAAGAAGTAGAAATAGCTACGGCGGACGTAGTAGATGGTAATCACTGCAAAACTTAAAGACTTGAACATCGTAAATTATTTGAAGATAAAGTAATGCACAAAGGATTCATTTTATTAAATTGTGATCTTGGCGCTGAAGAATACATTGTAGATGAGCTAAAACAGATGCAAGATGTCAGTAATGCGTATCTTACTTTTGGAGCATACGATGTAATTGCAGAAATTCAAACAAAAAATCAAGAAGGATTTGAAAAAGCGATTGCAACAATTAGAAAACTATCTAGAGTGGTAAGTACAATGACACTAAATGTGATTAGTCCCGAATAAGAATTCAAATTATTAACTTCAATAATTATCAATTAACAATGTTAATTATTGTATATATGTGAAAGCGTATTTTTGTTATTTGTGAAGAGAAACCAAAAAAAATCTTTGAGGGTATCAAAAGGGAACATAATTTCAATCAGTGTAGTTGCAGGAGTGATAATATTAATTGGAGTTGTAGCATTGAATGCTTTTAGTCCAGTAAATTCAAACAGTCTTGTTTTTGCTCCAACGACAAACATATTTCTAAAAGCAGTAAAATCGCCACAGGGATATCATTATTCGTCTCAATCAACGAAAGGAGGAAAAGCAGTTCCTACCACTGCTGGAACTTCACCATCAATTAAAGTATCAAAGGGCAATCTGGTTCAAATTCATTTGATTAATGAAGAAAAAAATGAGCAAGGACTTCCTTCTAATCACAATCTTAACATTGATGAATTTAATGTGCATATGCAGGATCTAGGTTATTTCCAAACAGCATCAATTACATTTCTTGCAGACAAAACAGGCACTTTTGATTATTATTGTTCAATTCACAAAGATATGAAAGGAACTATCACTGTAACAGAATAAATGTAAATAGAATTATGAAATGAACTTCATGTAATTAAAATTACTTATCTTGGAGGCCTTTCTGCAAGAACAGCATCAAGTGTTAATATCTTGCCATCTCTGTTAACTGTAATTTGTAGAGAATCATGAACATTTTTATTTTCAGACAAATAGATTATCAAATCATCCATTTGTTGAACGTCATAGTCATCAACTGCTATTATGATATCTGCATTTTTTACTAATCCACTTGCACTATACAATGCCTCTTTTAATCCTGCATCTTCAGCTGGACTTTCTTTAATAACTTGATTTACAATTACTCCTTTGTAATTTTCGGGCAAATTCAAATTTTTAGATAATTCTTTTGTAAGAGTCGTACCAGAAATTCCTAACCAAGGATGGTCATAACTGCCATCTTTTATCAATATCGGAATAATTTTTTTCATTGTATTTGATGGAATTGCAAATCCAACTCCTACAAATTCTCCAATTTGGGATTGAATTGCAGAATTAATTCCAATGACTTCTCCACGAATATTCAATAATGGTCCGCCAGAATTTCCAGGATTAATTGCAGCATCAGTTTGAATGACATTTGGAATTGAAAATCCTAAATTTTGATTAGGTAAGATTCGTCCGATTTGACTAATTATTCCACTAGTCATAGTATTACTAAGTCCAAATGGATTTCCTATTGCAATTGCAGTTTGTCCTACCTTAAGCAAGTCTGAATCACCAATTGGAATAGGAACTAGTAAATCATCAGATACATCATCTAATATGCTCAAAACCGCCAAATCACTATCAGGATCGACACCGATAACTTTTGCAGTAAATGTATCACCATTGGTAAAAGAAACATTAACTGTGTCTACATTTTCTACAACATGGTTATTTGTAACAATATGTCCTAATTCGTCATATACAAATCCAGAACCCAATCGCGATGAGTGTTGTTCTAAAGGATTCCCATTAATTATTATACGATTATTTGTGGTAGTAACTTCACTAGTAATCAATACAACAGAGCTACTGACATCTTCATAAATTTTTGATAATTGTTTATCATATTCTGATAAGGTTGCTAAATTTGGCACATCGTTTGATATGTCTAGAGATTCAGCATTTACAGGGGTCAGGTATATATCATTATCAAGTGTATCAACAGTTTCAGAATTAGTATTGGAAGAAAAATTATCAAATAAGACAATATTTGCAATAACAATTACTAAAACAGATATTACAGAAATCTCAATTTTTTCTCGGGTTTTCATTGTTCAACTACACCGTATTTTTTAAGGATAGTTTTTTTGAAATTATTTAATTCAAACAAATACTATCGATTCATTTCAAATATTCTAAAAATTATATTTAATTTTGACTTAACAATGTTATTTTTTTGTTAAAAATCAGAAACGATGGACTCATATTTAATACAAAAAACAGTAGAATAGAGACGATTAATTGATGTAAGCTAGGGTTCAATTAAAATTTTGTAAAAATTATCAAAACTAGTCATGATTTACATGCCAAATACTGCTTATCGAGTATTGGCGTAATTCAAAATATTTACGGAATGTTTCTAGATGGACCTGTCATTCCCATCTTTAATGCATCGTCTCTAGAAACACCTACCAATGTTTCTGTGTCTGCAACTTCTTCCATGTTTAAAACAAACTCCAAAGAGACTTTTTCGTTTGGAGCCTCATATATCCAGACAGCATCAAATTTTCCCAATGTCCAATAAGTTGCAATCATTTTTACGCCAGAAGGAAGAGTTTCTAGTAGTGTATTTCCTACTTTAGATACCTCAAGAGATGTTTTTTTAAATTTTATCAAAGTTATGAAAATCATGAAGAAACTTGTGAATAATTATACTTAAGATTTTTCAAAAGGGAGATTCTTCATCGAGATGAAACAGAATTAACTATCCAAGGATGAACCATAAAAAACTAGAACCATTTTTGATGAAATTGGATAAAGTATTTTACAATACAATCATGGTTGTGTGTCATGTAAAGTAAGAATACTACGTACATGATCAAGGGGACGTATACTGTATAATACCAAATTTTTTACATCATCATTACTCATTTCTTCAGTTTTTACTATGCAGTCATAAGAACCAGTAACTGGAATAGATTCCTTTACTCCTGATATTTCTTGGATGGTGTTTGCAACATCGATATTTTTCTGAGGTTCACATGTAATTAGCAGAATTGTAGTTTTTGACATTATCACTCTATTATTTTTTTGAGTCCTCTGCACCTATTTCGGATTGTGACTTCTGTAACACCTGCGGCATCTGCAATTTCTTTTTGAGTTCTGTTTTCGTTTAGATTCAGGCAAGCAAGATACAAGGCTGATGCTGCAACTCCCATCGGATGTTTTCCAGCTAAAACGTTTTGGCTTTCTGCTTTCTTTAAAATTTTCATTGCATAACGTTTTATTTTTTCTGATAATTCAGCAGTACTTGCTATTTTTGCAATGCATGAAACTGAATCAATTACAGGCATTTCAAAATCTAATTCTCTAAAGAGTAATCTATAGCTGGCAGTAATTTCTTTTCTTTTGATGCCTATTGCTGTAGCGACCTCTCTGTATGTTCGAGGAGTTTCAGATTCACGACATGCAGCGTAAAGAGATGCTGCAGTCAATGCTAAGATAGAACGGCCTCTGATTAATCCTTTGTCAAGAGCTTTTCTGTAAATATAAGCAGCTTTTTCAATTACAGCATCAGACAAAGATAATTTTTCTTTTAGTTTTAACAATTCTGGAAGTGCTTGTTGAAGATTTCTCTCATCAGTATTTTTAACACGACTTCGGCTATCCCATATTCGAAGTCGTTTTAGTGATGATTTCATAGAAGGGGATATTGGATTTCCTGAAGAATCTTTGTCAAGAGGATTAATTATAGTACTGAGACCACGATCATGTCTTGCTAGAGATGTTTTGTCTCCAGTATGAGATTTACTGGGAGTATTTTCAAGCATTCGCTCTGGTCTAGTGTCGTTTATCTTTTCATCTACTACCATTCCACATTTTGAACAATAGACTTCTTGTGACTCTACATCAGTAATTAGAGAATTTTTTCCACATCTGGAACATTTGATTTCCTGTAAGCTCATAGTATAATTAGAAAATACTTGTGTTCAATTTCCTGCATGTCTTTTCAGGTCTTTTGACATTGTAATTAGTTGGTTTTCAAGTTTCTTTGGGCCTGCAATGTAAAAATCAGCATAAAAGTGGCCATCATCTTCAAGCCATTTTGTATCAATTCCCTTGTCATGTAAAAGAGACAATGTCTTGTGTTTTTCTTCTAAATCCGAGAACCGTCTCTGACGAATTGGGTGAACGTCTGATTTTACAAGTGAATATCCATAGTGATCAAAGGTTTTCTCAATGTCTTTCATATCAAAAATCCTCAAAACAGAGAAAGCAAAAACTTGGCCTCTGCCAGGATTTTCTAGGTTTTCTTCAGAGTTTTGTTTTTTTATTAATTCAAAGATATTTGAAAAAGCCTTGTAACCAATATAGCCAATGCATCCAGTGGCAATTATCATATCCGATTGAGGTAGTTCTTTGATTGGTAAATTTCCAGTCTCAAGATTAACACAAATTCCTTTTTTGCATAAATTCACATTTTCGGAGAATCTCAATGCGGGCTCTGAAATATCTATTTGGTAAAAATCAAAGGAATCATCTGAAGATAATTGTTCAAAGAATTGTTTTGATTGTTCTATAGAAGGGTCTTGTTTTAAAAAGAAATCATCAAGATCTGACATTTTAAGATCATATTTCATTAATGCAGAATTTATTCCATAAGAGCTTCCAATATCAATAATGTTAATTTTTTTTGAAAGTTTGTTGTAAAGTTGTTTTGCAATTGAAAGATACAATGGTTTTGTTTTATCAGGAATACGATACTCTAGTTTTTTCATTTCTTTTAAATAAGAATTTGGAAATTTTTGTATGTAAATATTTGTAAAATCTTTTTTGACTTTCAATTCTTTCATAGTGCGAAACAATATCATAGCACTTGTTATAAAACCATCGATTAGAATATCTCAGATATTATTATGCAATAATTTATAAATAATTTTTGTATGACTGTTTTCACGTTTTGATGTAGAGAAGATGATATTACCTACAACATACTTCCTGCATCAAAACTTTATCTTTTTTTTCAAAAATATTATAAATGATTTTTACCTAGTTACATGTTATGATGACTGAGTACCTAAATCATCAATAGGAGATGAAATTTGTACAATGTGTAAAAGAGAGAAAAGTAAACACACTAATGGAGAGATGCTTGCATGTTCAAAAAAATTACAAGAATTTAAGAAAAATCACACAGGCGGAGCAGGCATAGAATAAATTATCGTGTTAGTTGACTCACAGACCAATCATCATTTTACAAACATTGGTCAATTGGAATTCGGTACAAAAAATTTAAGCAGAATGTGTGGGCGATTAATTGTTATATGAGAAAATTAGGATTATTTCTAATTGCAAAAAATAGATTATGAAGCACCAGTTTGGGTATTAAATTACAATAATCCAAAACCACTATTAGATCATGCCATTCACATGTTAGAAAGACATGGAGTCAAACGTGAAGATATGGAAATTACAGAAACACCAACTGCAAAAGTAGGTGCAATAGTAGTAGAGATTTGGCCATACGAACTTGTCATAGGAAGAGTTAGATCAACTAGAAATGAATCATTTATCAGCGGTACTGAATTTACAATTGAATTAAAATTAGATGAAGAAGGAAATTACATAGATTACCTTTGAAAAAAAAGAAAATTCAAAATATCATTATTGTTGCAATTGTCATAGTCATTATTGGATCTATTGTAGCGTACAACTATTCAGTGGAACAAAGAAAACAAAAAGGATTACAGTTTGGAATAGAGTTAGAACAAATTCAAAATGATGTTAAAGATTTACAAACAGAGTTCTATTCTAAGAAAACTAGTTGGGAAGAGGGAGAGATTACAAAAAAAGAATTACTTGCATTCTATGACAAACACCTAGAAGAATTCAAGAAGATAATCAACAGATATGATAAATTAGCACCTCCAGAATTATTCAAGAGTTCAGTTGAATTGTTAAAATTATCTTCTGAAACTCAGTTGGAAAGTGATGCGCAATACATTGAGTGGATTAAAACAGGAGATGAATCAGCTAAAATAAGATCAGATACACAATTGCAAGAATCTTTAGAATATGAGATGTTAGGTTTGGTGGAATTCTATTCAGCTAAAACTGGAGTAAAAAATTATGATGAACCTGAAAAGTTTTCTGCCCCACAAAGTGGTTTGACACAAAGAGTTATTGAAATTTCAGAAAATATGCTAAGTGAATGTGATAAAGAATTCAAAAGTGAATCAGGAGAGTTTGATTCAGACCAAACAGAAAGGAATTGGTTTAACTGTGTTAATGAAGCAAAAAAATGGAAGACAGAGCATCTTCCATAAACTTCTTTAAAGAATAAAACGCATGTTAGATGTGGAGAAATTTTTCATAATTTCTGTAATTTTTGTTGGATTGATGCCACTGGCATTTGGTGATGTGTTTATTCAAAATGATCAACAGTATGTAGGAGATGATGATTCTCTGCATATTGTAGGTGAAATTCAAAACAATTTAGAAATTCCATTAAATCAAATCAGCATTTTTGTGAGTTTGTTTGATAAAGATAACAACATGATTGCTACAAAGGAGACAAGCTCATTAGTCAACACAATAATGCCTGGAATGAAAGGACCATTTGATCTTATACTAACAAATGGAGAAGCAAAAAATATCAAATCATATTCATTGGAATTAGATTATAAGGTTAGTCCACCAAAAAATCAAGTCATAGACATCACTAATTCAGAATTATCACGAGATAAACACAATAATTTAATGATAACTGGAACAGTTACCAACAAAGGAGACATTACAGCAAATACGATAGCGGTAATAGCAACACTTTATGATGAACAGGGAAATGTTGCAGCAGTATCCAGAGTTCATCCAGAACCAGATTATCTAAGAGCAGATGACAATGCATTCTTTTTAGTATCAGTACCAGACAAAATTCAAACTAGCACCATTGATGATTTTACATTGATTGCCGAATCTGAAGAATATGCAGCTGTTCCAGAATTTCCTGTTGGATCACTTGTTTTGTTAATAGCAACACTGTCTGTTTATATTGGAATTACAAAATTTTCAGACAGGATCATAACAAACTTGATTTCTGCAACAAATCTAAAGTAGGGGAAAGTTCTTCTAATAGTTTTGTCTTTTCAAGAGAAGTAGGTTTTGAAAATTTCATTTGAAAAGTTATTGTCAACATGTCTTGATCAGTATGAGATATTCTAATAGAGTGAACAGTACGATTTGTTTGAGACAAAAAATGTTTCCATTTTTGAATATGATCAGTTACTCGGATTACATTTTTTTCTACTTCAGAAATACTCGTATCCAAATCCGTATCAAATAATCCAAATTTGACAAGAGGGACCATAATTGCCCCACCCAAAATTTTGTCATGGTTTTTGAGCATAGACGAAATTAATTCTTCAGAATGTTCTTTTGGATAAATCTCACCATAATCTGGGTCAAAATATCCTGCAATCATTTTTTTAGAATCATAAATACGAAAAAAATCTTCATCTGATTCTAATTTCCACAACATCTATGAAACAATTCATGAATAAATAAACAATTAATCAAAGACAATTAAATAAACTAGGAAAAAATAAAAAACATCATGGCAATTTCTAAAGAAAATAAAGATTTCATCGATAGTCTAATTGATTACTACATTAATGAATCAGAATCATATAGACAGATTGCAGAAAATTTTGTGCCAGAAGTGGAATCTGTCCCAGATACCGCATTTGGAATCATTACAGGATGTGTTTATTCAGGATTTTTGCAAGCATACCAAAACCAACAGCAAACACCCAGTTTAGAAGATATTCGAGAATTTAATCAGATAATAAAGGAGCGTGCTGCTCTAATCAAAAAAGCTATTCTTGAACCAGATAGTTTACAAACTGACAATAAAGATTCAGAATCCGAGCATAAAGAATAATTCATAATTTTTGATTGGAGAGGGTATCCTGTAGAATACCCTCTCCTGACTCTTCTGTTGGACATGGTTGTACTATCGCACGTGTATGAATACAGTTAGTATGCTTGCGATAACGAAAATTGTGCATTTTCTATTAAAACACTTATGTAGAAATTATCAGTAAAGTGATTTTCAAAAGGAAAAAAATTAGTTACAGTTTAATCCCATTTGTAATAGATAAAAAATATGAAGATAGACGGTAGTCAAATAATCTTTGGTTTAGGAGTAGCTGGAGCTGTTGCAACAGCTGCTATTGTACTGTTTTTCTCAATTCGTTAAAGATAAATCATAAAGAAAACTCTATCAAGTATTGTCAGCAACAAACGAATTTAAAATTACACAGATAGTAGATAATGGACAAGTGGTTCAATTGACGCTTATTGAGAATGTTTCAACTGAACCAATTTCACAAAAACAGATGATTATTGAAAATGTCTCAAAAAAGCTTGATGCAGAAACAAAAGAACAGGTAATGCCATTATTAGAAGCAATACTACAAGCACAACCAACTGTCAACATCAAAACGTATCAACAAACACAGATCACAATAGCAATGCCAAAATCAAGATACGAGAGTATGGGAAGACCTCAAGTAGGAAATACAATTGAAGTAAATTTGAAAAAAAACTAAAGGTGTGAATTTATTTCATCAATTGTGTGCAACGGTAATGAACAAGTAAAATCTTTACAAACAAAAACTGAAGTTTTATCCTCAAAAATTTTTCCAGCAAAGAAAGGATATTTGGAGAGATTTTCTAACTGTTTAGAATTTTGAATTGTGACCATAAACGAATTTGGCATATAATTTGTAAGAAGTGAATTACAGATTTCAGAATTTTCTGGATTGATAATGGTAATTTCTAAAGGTTTATCCAAATAGACAGAAATAGTATTAAGCAAATAACCAAATCCAAAAGGATTTTCTGCAGCCATCTGTGCCTGTGATTCCATAATTTTTGTAGAAATGTTAAGGAAAGTTTGTTCCTGAGAAAAATGATATAATCTAAGCATTACAAAGGCAGAAACAGAATTTCCTGAAGGCAAAGATAGATCATAATTGCTTTTTGGTCTAACAATTAATTTTTCATGATCATCTGAAGTCATGAAAAAGCTGTTATTTTGTGAATCCCAAAAGTGATCTACTAAATGATGTCCAAGTTTCAAAGCTAGTTTAAGATACTTGGGATCAGGATCAATTTCAAAGATATCTAACAACGCATTTACAAAATAAGAATAGTCTTCTAGATATCCGTCTATTTTGGCAATTCCATTTTTGTAAGTTCTCAGTAATTTATCATTTGAAAAAAGATTATTTTCAATGAATGTAATACAATTTTTTGCAGCATCAAGATATTTTGGCTCGTTTGTTACACGATAACCTTTTGCAAAAGCAGTTATCATTAAGGAATTCCATGAAACTAGAATTTTATCATCTAATCCAGGAGAAGTTCTAGAAGAACGAACTTTTAACAATTTTTCAGAGCATGATTTTAAAATTTCTCTAACTTGTTCTTTTGTAATTCCAAAATTAAAAGCAACCGTAGAGATATTGAGATTATTGCACAAGATATTTTCTCCTTCCCAATTTCCACCATCAGTTACATCAAAGTAAAGGCAAAAGAGATCAGAATCATTACCAAGAATTTCTTTGATTTCACTTTTCTTCCAAACATAGAATTTTCCTTCTATTCCTTCAGAATCTGCATCATATGCAGAATAGAAACCACCTTCTGTGGAAGTCATCTCACGTAACACAAAATCAAGTGTTTTTTGCAATATGTCAAGATAGAATGGATCTTTTGTGATTTGATATGCTTCAACATAATTTACTGGAATCAATGCATTATCATATAGCATCTTTTCAAAATGTGGGACTAACCATTTTGTATCAGTAGAATATCTATGAAATCCACCGCCTATTTGATCAAAAATTCCTCCTTTTGCCATTTTATTGAGAGTTTTAAGCGCAAATTCATTGAATTTCGAGAGACCAGATAGTTTGGCATAACGAAATAAGAATGAAACATTTGCTGCATTTGGGAATTTAGGAGCAGAACCAAATCCACCGTATGTAGAATCTCCTAATTGAAACAAATTCATTGCAGCCTCATCAAGTATCGTTCTTTCCAATTTTGAGGAGACCTGGATTGTTTCTGTTTTATTTAACGCATCAAGAAAGTTATCTGCAGACTTTTCAATATCGTTTGGTTTTTCTTTCCATGCTTGTGCTAATTGTCTGCAAATGCTTCCAAATCCTGGGCGTCCATAAGAATCCAATACAGGAAAATAAGTCCCAACATAGAACGGTTTTTGATCAGGTGTAAGAAAGACACTCAATGGCCAACCACCTTGGCCTGTTGCTATCTGGCAAACTTTTTGATAAATATCATCAAGATCAGGTCGTTCTTCTCTGTCAACCTTGATGTTAATAAAAGTATCATTCATGAAATTTGCAACTTCTTCATTTTCAAAGGATTCATGTGCCATAACATGACACCAATGGCATGAACTATATCCAACACTTAGAAAAATTGGCTTGTTTTCTTCTTTTGCTTTTTTTAATGCCTCATCATTCCATGCATACCACTGTACAGGATTATGTGCATGTTGAAGCAAGTAAGGACTTGTTTCATTAATGAGACTATTTTCTGCCACAGTTAATCAAATCCATTAGAATATTTGTACTTAATTGGGTGGATTAGCCCCAGATTCCTTTTCCTTCTGTTAATTCATAAATTCTAACATTAATTTTTCCAAGCAATTTTACTTTTGATTTGTGTGCTTTTTTATCATGACTGTAATCTTTTTTTTCAACTAATTCTTGTAATCGCTTTAACTGTTCTAATGATAGTTTTTTGAATTCATGTTTGGAGCTAGAAATAAGTTCCAAAAGTCTTACTCGCTCACGATCTTCATCTGTGATTTTTACCATGTTATAAAATATCACGGGTTCTTTATTTTTCTAATGAGCGAATCTTAAAATTTCGTGATTTATCTATGAAATTATGGACAAAATGCGCGCAATGGTACTTTCAAAATGTGCAAAAATTGAGACCAACCCACTAAAACTAACTGAAATAGACAGGCATGAAATTCAAAGACCAAATGAGATTTTACTAAAGATTGAAGCTTGTGGGGTTTGCCATTCACAACTTCATGGAATAGAAGGAGACTGGCAAGATATTGGAATTCCACCAAATCTTCCAACAGTTCCAGGTCATGAAGTTGTAGGAAAAGTTGTGCAAGTTGGCGATGCAGTTACAAAATTCAAAGTCGGAGACAGAGCAGGAATTACTCCACTGCTAGAAGCATGCAAGAAATGTCAATATTGCAAAGAAGGAAAAGAATACCTGTGTGAATCTTCAACAATTTTAGGAGAATCCCTCAAAGGGGGATATGCAGAATACGTTACAGTTACAGAAGATTTTGCAACCAAAGTTCCAGATAGTATGAAACCAGAATATGCTGCACCATTATTTTGCGCAGGAATTACTGCATACAAGGCAGTAAAAGCTGCAGAGCCAAAATCACACAAAACGATTGGAATTTTTGGTATCGGAGGAGTTGGTCACATGGCGGTACAATTTGCCAAAGTAGAAGGCTCCGATGTAATCGCATTTTCCAGATCACAAAATCATCTTGATGTTGCAAAGAGATTAGGGGCAATAGACACAATGACTTTTTCAGAAAATCAAGAAGAGTTTCTTGAAAAACTAAAAGAAAAACATGGAATGTTAGATGCAGCTATTGTTTTTGCACCATCAGATATTGTTACAGATACTGCAATAAAATCAATAAAGAAGGGAGGGTTGGTTGTAATTGCAACAGTTGGAGAGAATCCTGCGTTTGCGGCATTTGAAGAAAAAACAATAAGAGGAACACTAATTGGTTCTACAAAAGACATGGAACAAGTAATTAAGATATGTAATGAAAAAGATATCGAAGTTGTTTCTGAGACATTTCCATTAGAGAGTGCAAATGAGGTGCTCAAAAAACTAAAAGATTCAAAAATCCAAGCAAGAGCAGTTTTAATTCCTTAACGGCTGTGTAGAAACCATCAATTTTCACAACATGATTAATCAAATTCCATAAGCAG
>JBHHZR010000006.1:0-55155 GCA_046758125.1 Candidatus Nitrosopumilus sp.
GTACAGAATTACTCAAAATAAATCGTTAATTTGGGATGGTTTCTACACAGCCGCAATTTGGGTATTTTCTTAAATAGTTTTTTTTGAAATTTGTGCTGTTATGAGAAAAATTCTTTCGATCACCATTACAATTATGTCTCTTATGCTCTTTACACCTCTAATTTCAAGTAATTCCGTACACGCTGAACTTCCTGAATATTGCTCTGACGCTACTGGAAGCATAGTATGTGAAATTTCTATCCTGCCTTATGCTGATCCAGGTGCTTATGCGCCAGGAGTAGCTAATGTTCCAAAGGGGGCTACAGTAATTTTCCATAATACTGGACCTGAGATTCATACTGCTACTAGTACTGATGCTGCTACTGAGGACTCTCCTGCAGATGCTAATGCAAAGATAAATGGAATCTTTGATACTGGCATTCTTGCTCCTGATGCCAAGTCTGATCCAATTGTTATGAATGATGATGGAACTTTCAATTATTTTTGTGCAGTTCATCCTGATATGCGTGGAACCTTGATTGTTGGAACTGGCGGTTCTCCAGTTGCATCATCTGGTACCACTAATGAAAATTCAGCAACCTCTGAAGATTTAGAATTTTCAAAAACTATTGATGGCAAATCAATAACTGGCGGTGATCTTCCAATTGTAAAAATAAAATCAGTTGGAGATGAAGCCTACATCATTGATGGAACAACTCCAAAAGGAGGCCATGATGCATTCAGTTATGACGGAAGTGGTCACAGAGAAATTCATGGAAGCATACAAGTTGATGTTAATCCAGACACAAATACTGGAACCATAACTGCCCAATGGACTGACACCAATGGTGACAAGTGGACTTATACACAGACCAAGTTTGGTGGAGGAAACGAGATGTATGTTGGTGAGACCATTGACGGTGTCACTCAAACTACATTAGATGCTGATCCTATTGCAATTAATCACTATGAGCACGGTACAACTGGTGCCGGACCTACAATAGAGCCAACACTATTTGTCTACTTGGCATCTTGGGGACCAGCTGAGGTATTCAAGAATGGCGTATCTCAGGGAACCTATGAGGCTCACATGATGATTACAGAAGGTGCACGAGATGTAGAATCTAGTAAAATCGTACAAAGCGATGGAACAACTCCCTACTCTCCAATGTCTCCTGAAAACTCGATGGTAAATCACAACACTGCTCAACTACACTTGGTATATCACAGCATGCCCGGTGAAATGACTGCAAACTTTCCACCTCCATTTGAAACATTTAATCATTTGATGTTTTATGACTTAGACCCATTTGTACCAGTAACTCATGTCGTTGGAACAAATGCCTATGTTATTGATGGAACAACTCCAAAAGGAGGTCATGATGCATTCAGTTATGATGGTAGCGGTCACAAAAAATCAACCGGTCAAATCGAAGTTGATTTGGATCCTGCAACAAACACCGGTAGTATTTTAGCTGAATGGGTTGACGAATCTGGAAATAACATGAAGTTAGTACAAACCAAGTTTGGTGGAGGAAACGAGATGTATGTTGGTGAGACCATTGACGGTGTCACTCAAACTACATTAGATGCTGATCCTATTGCAATTAATCACTATGAGCACGGTACAACTGGTGCCGGACCTACAATAGAGCCAACACTATTTGTCTACTTGGCATCTTGGGGACCAGCTGAGGTATTCAAGAATGGCGTATCTCAGGGAACCTATGAGGCTCACATGATGATTACAGAAGGTGCACGAGATGTAGAATCTAGTAAAATCGTACAAAGCGATGGAACAACTCCCTACTCTCCAATGTCTCCTGAAAACTCGATGGTAAATCACAACACTGCTCAACTACACTTGGTATATCATACTGCACCAGCCCCTGAGATGACTGCAAACTTTCCACCTCCATTTGAGACATTTGAGCACACAATGTTTTATGATCTTGATGTGCTTCAACCAACAGTAAAACCTGCTCAGTTAGTAGATAATGGACGTGATGAACACGGTTCTTCTAGTATGGAATTATCACAAATGTCTCCTAAAGCACAAATGAAACACGGCATTGATTCAGCAGATGTACAATGCAGACAAGGACTGGAACTTGTAATGAAAAATTCAGATGGTTCTGCGGCATGTGTGTCTTCTGGCTCTGTTGATAAGCTAATACAACGTGGTTGGGCAAGCCAATTTTAGATCTTTAATAATCAAACTAGTTGGAATGCATGTTGCAATATGTAACAGTTCAACAAATGAGAAAGATTGATCAAAAAGCAGTTGTATATGGCATGTCTGTTGAATTAATGATGGAAAATGCAGGACGAGAAATTTGTAATCAGATTCTAAAAAAAATCTATAAACATAAAATCAAAAAAATCTTGATTATTGCTGGAAAAGGAAACAACGGCGGTGGAGTTATTGCAGCGGCACGACATCTTGCAGCAAATGGAATCTCTTCAAAACTAGTTGTTTTGGGAAATAAAAATAACTTGAGTGCCTCCACAAAACTAAATTTACATTTAGTTAGAAAAAATCCAAAAATTCAAATATTGTTTTATTCTAAAAATCTGGAAAAAATTTTACATGAAATTAAAAATTCTAAATTGATTCTTGATGGAATATTTGGTATTGGACTCAATAAAAATATAACAGAACCATACTATTCAATTATTTCAGCAATCAATAATTCTAATGCGTTTATTTTTTCAAATGATGTTCCTTCTGGCATTGATGCTGATTCTGGAGATGTTTTCAAGATTGCAGTAAAATCCGATTTTTTGATTGTACTGCATAAACCTAAAAAATGGATGTCCATATTAACTCCTCCAAAATTCACTGTTGTGAGTTTAGGCATCCCAATTGAAATTATTTCATGACTGGAGTTTGACAATAATTTGGAATAATATTTTTATGATTTTTTTAAAAATTTTAACATTATGAAATCTGTATGGAATGATGTAGTTTTAGCTGAAAGTGACGATGTTGTTCCACTTGAGGGAAATGTCTATTTTCCTATGGATTCATTGAAACAAGAATATTTTGATAAGAGCAAATCTGTATCTTTGTGTTTATGGAAGGGCAAAGCAAATTACTTTTCTGTAACTGTAAACGGAAAAACTAACAAAAACTGTGCTTGGTATTATCCAAAACCATCATTTTTAGCAAAAAAGATCAAAAATCATGTTGCCTTCTGGCAAGATGTTCAGATAATCAAGTAAACCTCAAAAAATGGATAAAAAATATCTAATTTTATATCATCAAAAAACCGTAGAAATTCATGGAATTTGACTCTCTTTGTCAAAACAAGATCTTCAAAGACATGCCTGATCTAGAAGAGATCAAGATTGATAAACAAATGTTCAAGTTATTTTCTTCTGTTTTTACTGGAATGGGTGGGAGATATACCCGAATGAGAATCCTTTGTGCAATAACTGAGCTTCCAATGAATACGCTGGAGCTTTCAAAAAAACTGAATATGGATTACAAAACAATCAGGCACAACATAAAGGTTCTAGAAAAAAATAATTTAATTGTAAGAGAAGGCAAAGGCTATGGAGATATGTTTTTTCCTTCTGAATTGATTTCTAAAAACTTGTCTACACTATATGCTGTAATTAGAAAAGTTGAAGCAAAGTTAGGAAAATCTGAAAAAAGATACATTGAATAATTTTTTTTAAAAAATTTTGAATTGATTTGGGAATTTCAATAAATACTATTGTTTTACTTTTTGAAATATATTTGTGAATAAAATGCTTCAAACAAACTTTGTTAAACTTTGTAACATATCTGAAATTCCAGAAAATCAAATGAAAATTTTCAATATTCAAAATATTGAATTTGTAGTTGTAAATCAAAACCAAAAATTTAGCGCCGTGTATAATAAGTGCCCTCACATGGGTGGTTCACTTGGAGATGGGTCCATTGATGATTCTGGTTATATTACATGCCCACTACATAACTGGCAGTTTGATTTAGAAACAGGAAAAGGGCCAGAAGGATACGAAGATTCTGTACCCGCCTTTGAACTAGATGTTCGAGAGGATTCTATTTTTATCAATCAAAATCAATTACTAGAACTTGGAAAAAACAAAGACTATCTAGTACGATTTGATCACAATACAAAGCAACGCTTTGAGAGAACACATGACAAAGTTATGCCAGAGATGGACAATATTGCTGCAAAAGCCAAATGGAAAGTAAAACAAATCGAACCAATGGGAACTCTAAAACATGTTCCAATGTTTGATGATATTTTGTTCAAAGCAGCTCAACTGTATAGAACTCCTTTACTTGAAGATGAAGAAATCAATCTAAAAACAATCATTGGAAAAACCGCCAAGATTCCTCTTGAGATATCCATGCCAGTTTATGTATCGCATATGTCCTTTGGAGCATTATCTGAGGAGGCAAAGACTGCTCTTGCAATAGGATCAAAGCAAATGGATATTGCAACATGTTCAGGAGAAGGTGGGCGAAACCAAAAAGAGTATGAAAATGCAGGAAAATACATCTATGAAATCAGTACTCCTAAATTTACAAGAAATGAAGATTGGATAAAATCTGCTGATGCTGTTGAAATAAAGATTGGTCAGGCAGCAAAACCCGGCTTAGGTGGACATTTGCTTAAAGAAAAAATAACTCCTGAAATTGCAAAACTTCGAGGAATTCCAACTGATAAAGACCAAATCTCTCCTGCAAGAAATACCGAAATTAACAGCAAACAAGATCTGAAAGACTATGTTGCACAACTAAAAGACATTACTGGTGGAAGGCCTATTGGAATAAAATTTGCAGCAGGACATGTAGAGGGTGACTTGGAATATGCACTTTATGCAGAACCCAACTTTATAACAATTGATGGACGAGGTGGAGGAACTGGTGCAGCACCAGTTTTTGTAAAAGATAATTTTGCAATGCCTGCAGTTTATGCTGTTGCAAGAGCAAGAAAATTTTTAGATAAACATCAAAGTCAAGCATCCCTTGTAATGACAGGTGGATTTAGAACTTCAGGTGAAATATGTAAAAGCATTGCCATGGGTGCAGATGCCATTGCAATTGCAACATCTGCAATGATTGCAATTGGCTGCCAGCAATACAGAACTTGTCACACTGGAAATTGTCCTGTAGGAATTGCAACACAAAAACAAAACTTGAGAGATAGATTTAGTGTAAATGATTCTGTTTCAAGATTTGTAAACTATATGTCTATCTTAAAGATGGAGATTGATGAAATTACTCGCGCAACAGGAAAAAGTGATATTCATTCTCTGGGGCATGATGATCTGATTACAACAAATTTTGATATTTACTCTGGAACTGGAATTGTGCATGCCTAATTTGGAACTCAAAATCTCCAATCTACATGAAATTTGCTTGACTATGGGCAAAATTAAACAACAACTTGCAGAGGAATTGCCTCATTTTGGTCATCATGGACTTTTTTTGCAAAATGATGAGATTACAACTGGGCTAATTGATAACAACATAGAGATTAAAATCCATCTGTTAACTGGGCAAATGTTGTATTTTGAAAATGAAATTGGTTCATTTATTGATCTGTATTGTGACGATATTTTAGAGAAATTAAAATCAATTATTTCTACAAAGAATCTAAAGATAACTCCAAAACATCTTAATAATCCAAGCGAACAAGAATTGGCCAATTACCATGATTTTGCAAAAAAAGCATCTCAAATGTTGGAATTATTTAGAATGAGTTTGCGTGATAATTTTACTTTGATCCATTTATGGCCTCATCACTTTGATTTTTCCCTAGAATGGTTTACTGGTAACAAAGACGAGCAGATTGGAATTGGAATCTCTCCTGGAGACAAACAATACCTGAATCCCTATCTATACATGAATCCTTGGCCATTTAATTCAAAAATAACTCAAGAATCTCTGCCCATTGGAGCATGGCATACTAATGGTTGGAATGGAATCAAAGCTGAATGGGATGAATTTATGAAATTTACTCCGAAAGATGCTGCAAAAATAATCATTGAATTATTTTTAATTGCAAAAAAATCATTTTGATTTTTCAATTTGGAAATTTTTTTAAATACACTTAGAATTGATATTTTTCATTGGCTCAGGTATGTAGGGGATTGTGTGCAAAATTAAAACCATCCTCTGAATCTAGCACAATTAGATTTCGTTACAAATTAGGGCAGAAATTCTGTTCGGAGTGTGCATTGTTTTTTTATACAAAAAAATTTACTTGTCCATGTTGTAAGACAAGACTACGTTCTAAACCTAAGAGTAAAAAATTTCATTAATAAAAGAAACTCGAATCAAATCACTGCTCATGATATTTTTTCAGACCTGAGGTGATCATGTTGAATATTCATTTGATCAACTGTTCATTTTCTGGAGTTTGTTCGGATTCACTACTTACCGTTATCTCTGAAGATCCATTGGTGTCATTTACAGAAAAATCTATCTTCAAATCTTTCATAGGCGGTGGTGCATTATCAATAGATATCGTAAGTGATCTCTGAGCATTATCTAATCTTACAAGAGTTTCTTGTATCTGGAATTTTTGCTCTCCCATTTGAATATCACATGTTCTAGTGGTTCCTAGTCCATTACCGTTGACTTTGGATTTTGTGACTATTGGGATGTATTGTTCTGCACCTTGAAGTGTTTGTAAATGACTCCAAACTGTATCTGGAGATACATTAATTGTTGTTTTTTCTAAAATTAGCATTAATTTTCATTAATTTGATACTATTTGAGCCTCTCCCCAAATTATGACCAACTACTCTAAAATTTCCGATTCTATGCAAAAATACTGATATTTTTGGAAATTAATTTGTTAATTTGTTAAAAATTAGAACAAAATTGGGAATTTAGTTAAATGCATTTTTTACGTAGTATTTCTATGTTACGCATGACTCATACGAACGATGAACTTGAAAGTTTCTTTGATGAAACTGATGCTGAATTTGAAAACATTGAAAGTGTAATCAAAGATGCATTGGAGATAATTCAGATTTATGAAAATGAAATTGAATTGGCTAAACTCAAATAGTTTTAAAAATCATCTAAATCTTTTCTACATAAACTAGTATTATGATTCTGCCCAGTTGATGTCACACTCATCACATGTTGCTCTTATCCCATTATATCGAGACTCCCAATATGGTCTAATCTCTTGGTTACAAATTGGACATTCCACAGTCTTATGATCTTCTTTATTCGAATGAAGAATCTTTCCATTTGATGTAATCTTTATTTTTGAATTAAATGTCAACACAAACTGTATTCATAAAAGAATTTAATTAATTTTCCAAATTATTTCATGTTTTTACGCAATACTTCATTGATGACTTTGGAAAAACTTATTGCTTTTGCAGACTCTGATTCGTTTTGCTTGTCTTTGACGAAGCTTAATTAACACATCATTTTCGATTATTACTGTTATTCTATTATTCATATTATGAATTCATAATTTCTTAATTGTATTTAAAAAAATCTCCAAATTAAAGAATTTGAATTAAGATAAAACAACTAGTCTTATTGGTTTATGCTTTTCAGATATTTCATAATATTTTTTTGCAATCCTTTATCTTCAACAGTAGGTATTATGTTGTTTGGAGATAGTTTTTTGTTTGGTATTGTCTTTGCAATAGCTAATGATATAACATAAAGAGTATTCATGGTAATTTTTTTTATTTTTAATTCAAGTATTGCTCGCATCAAATATGGAAAAACTATTGCGTTGTTGATTGTATTTTTGTACAAAAAGCTACCTGTAGCAATAATTTTAGCTCCTCCTTTCTTTGCATCTGCAGGATTAATTTCCGGATAGGGGTTTGTAAGTGCTAATACTATGGGATTTTTATTCATGTTTTTGATCATTTCAGGTTTTAACAAATCTTTAATTCCTGAAACTCCGATAAAGACATCTGCTTTTTTTATTACATCTGAAAGTTGTCCTTTTTCCTTTGGATTTGTCAATTTTGCAATTTCTGTTTTGTATTTTCCCATGTTGATTTTTCGATTTTTATAAATCACTCCTCTTGAATCTAATAAAATTAGATTTTTACATCCTCCAAAATTTAATAATTTTCCAATATAGTAACCTGCAGAACCTGCACCTGCAACTATGATCTTTACTTCTGACAGGTTCTTTTTTACAATCTTTAATGCATTGATTAATCCTGCCAACGCCACAATTGCAGTTCCTTGTCCATCATCATGAAACACAGGAATTTCTAGTCGTTTCTCTAGTTCTTCATGTATTTCTAAAACTTTTGGTGATTCAATATCTTCAAGATTTATTGCTCCAAAAACAGGCTCTATGGACTCTACGATGTCGACAATTTTCTTTTTGCTAGTCGTTTTGAGACATATTGGAAATGCATTTAGTTTTCCATACTTTCGATATATGACTGATTTTCCCTCCATTACTGGCAATGAGGCATCTGGTCCCACATTGCCTAGTCCTAGCAATCGTGTGCCATCAGTAACTATTGCAACATTGCTTCCTTTTGACGTTAGATCATATTTGGAATTAGGATTGTTAATGATTTCTTTGCATGCAGAAACTACTCCTGGTGTATAGATTAGCTGCAAATCTTTAGGAGTTAAATTTGAAATTTTACTTTGAATGAAAATTTTTCCCTTTAACTTTCTATGTAACGAAATGGCTTTTTTTGACATTACCTATTGACTAAAATTTACTGTTAATGAAGGTATACTGATTTCATGTTAAAATGAAACTTGGATAAATAACTATATTCTCCATTATCTGTATTTTAGTATCTTGAAAGCATCTGATTTGTTTGTAAGATGTCTTGAATCTGAACATGTTGATTTTATTTTTGGTTTACCTGGAGAAGAAAATGCTGATATGATGATGTCTTTGCTAGATTCAAAAATACAATTTATTTTAACTAGACATGAACAATCTGCGGCATTTATGGCTGATGTTTATGGTAGAATTACAGACAAAGTAGGAGTTTGCCTTGCTACTCTTGGTCCAGGAGCTACTAATCTAACGACAGGAATTGCAAATGCCAATATGGATAGATCTAGGGTTTTTGCAATTACTGGTCAAACTGATGTGAATTCACTTCATAAGGAATCTCATCAAAATATGGATGTAATTACCATGTTCAAACCTATAACTAAATGGAATTGGTCCATTCATAATGCTGATAGCATCCCCGAGGTCATTAGACGTTCATTTAAAATCTCTCTTGAAGAAAAAGTGGGAGCTACTCACATTGAGCTTCCTCAAGATGTTGCAAAAATGAATTCTAATATTTCTCCAATTCCTGTAACTGAAACATTACGTTCCCTTCCAAACATGTTTTTGATAAAAAAAGCAGTACGATTAATTCTAGATGCAAAAAAACCACTGATTCTAGTAGGTAACGGCTGTATTCGAGAAGATGCCACGTTTTATGTAAGAAAATTTGTTGAATTAACTGGTATTTGCTCCATGAATACCTTTATGGGAAAAGGTGTGATTTCTGACAAATCTGAAAGACATTTGCACACAATTGGAATTAAGGAAGCTGATCATGCGTTACTTGCAATGAAAGAATCTGATCTTGTAATTGCAATTGGATATGATCTAGTAGAATATAGTCCAAAATTTTGGAATCCTTCACTGGATAAAAAAATTCTTCATATCGATTTTACACCTGCTGAAACTGATACATACTATTCTCCAGATGTAGAAGTTGTAGCTGATATTGAATTAACTATAGATTCTATTTTATCTGAATTAGAAAAAGAAAAACAAAAAGATCCATGTGTTAATTGTTATCCCTATCATGACATGCCAGAATTATTTAAAAAAATAAAATCTGAAATTACCCAAAATATACAAGAATATGCAAATGATTCTTCATATCCAATAAAACCTGAAAAATTAGTTACAGATGTAAGAAAAATATTAGATGAAAAAGACATTGTTATTTCCGATGTTGGAGTTCATAAATTATGGATAGCAAAAATTTATGATACATTTTATCCTAATACATGTATAATTCCAAATGGATTTTGTTCGATGGGGTTTTCTTTACCTGGTGCAATAGCTGCCCAGCTTGTGTTTCCTGAAAAAAAAATTGTTGCAATGTGCGGTGATGGTTCTTTTCTTATGAATATCCAAGAACTTGAAACTGCGGTTCGTTTGAAATTACCAATCATAATTATTGTTTGGTGTGATAATGAATATGGATTGATTGCATTAAAACAAGAAATGGAGTTTGGTCAAACCAGCTTTACTAAATTTACTAATCCTGATTTTGTAAAACTAGCTGAAAGTTTTGGAGCCATTGGATACAAAGTAAATTCTGCTGAAGACTTTTTGTCATATTTGGATAACGCCAAACAATCAACAGATCTTCCAGTAATTATTGCAGTAGATATTGATTATTCAAGAAATAGTGTTCTACTTAATGATGAATATTGTAATTTACCAAGCAAATGATTCTAAATCCTACTTAATAAAAAAGATGTAAGATATTTTGCAAAGTCATACTTCATATCCTACAATTTTGGCATCTATCAAAGTTGGATCAACTGCTTTAACCAAAACAGTGATGGATGAATGTCTTGCATCTAACCAACCTGAAAGTTTTCCATCTGCAGTTTCCGTATCTGAATGTACACTGATCATGACATTTTTCACGTCAGTTGTACCGTCATTTTGTACCCTGTAAATAACTCGATAAGTTATTGCATCTGAATCAGATCTTTTTGGTACATATCCTTTCGTTGTCTTAACTGAAACCTCTGAACTTTGTTCAGGCTCTGTTACTTGTTTTAGACTCAAGTCTACATCTGGTTCTTGTTCATCTAATACAACATGTTTGTCTCGGATTAATTTTGCTTCCACATTGCCAATACTTCCAGATACTGTTGTAACTGCAAGCATTGTCACAATAGCAATTAATCCTATGTATTTTGCGATTTGTCCCATACTTAATGTTAGAAAAAATCACACTTAACAAAATTCCCAACAAATGTCCAAATTAAAATTGTAAATTTATCCAGAATAAAGAAAATATCTTTACAAATTTAAAAATTAGATAAACATGATATCTACTAAAAGAATTGGGGATGATTTGGAATCTTGGTAAATATTATTTTGACCATAATAATTTATGGACAAAAAACTAAGAAAAGCTAGTTTGTTGGTCATACTTCCATTGGTTCTGACTGCGTTTAGTCTGGGGTTTATGGTTGAAGCTGATGCTGTAAAGGCCAAAGGTAGTGATGGAACACAATCTCCAAAATCATATGGTGGAGCCAATGACGATGTGGTATGTGGTGACAAACTTTGCTCTGAAATAAAAGAAAATAGTAATTCAAACTTGAGTACGTAAAAAAACCCAAGATACTATTTCCAAAGATTGTTGAGTAGTGACTCGACAGTTTTTTTAATTTGAAAATCATTTGGGAATTTTCTTAAATTCTACTAAACCCGTACAAAGTTGCTAGGTATCTTTTCAGAGCATACTAGACAATTGTTCATTGTGTGTTGTTGTGTTGCAAAAAACACAACACATACAATCAAGTTTAAAAAAATAAAAATTGAGGTTAAGGTATTTTACTGTAATACACTAATGTCGTAAAACATCAAGTGATTAAATACCTCAAATGGTGGAGGGAAGTTTGCAGTCATTTCACCTGGCATGCTGTGATATACCATGTGTAGTTGTGCTGTGTCATGATTTACCTTTGAATCTCCTGGTGTCTTTGGAGAGTAAGGAGTTGTACCATCACTTTTGACGATCTTTCCTGAATGCATATCTCGTGCACCTTCTGTAATCATCATGTGAGCCTCATAGGTTCCCTGAGATACGCCATTCTTGAATACCTCAGCTGGTCCCCAAGATGCCAAGTAGACAAATAGTGTTGGCTCTATTGTAGGTCCGGCACCAGTTGTACCGTGCTCATAGTGATTAATTGCAATAGGATCAGCATCTAATGTAGTTTGAGTGACACCGTCAATGGTCTCACCAACATACATCTCGTTTCCTCCAGCAAACTTGCTTTGCTTTAACATCATTTGATCCCCGTTAAGGTCAGTCCAATGTGCAGTTATGATTCCCGTATTGGTATCTGGATCAAGATCCACTTCAATCATACCGGCGCTTAGTTCTTTGTGTCCACTACCATCATAACTGAATGCATCATGACCTCCTTTTGGAGTTGTTCCATCAATAATGTATGCATCTTTACCAACAACATGAGTTACTGGTAAATGTCCTCCTGATACAGTTTGTGCCGATGTAGCTGTAGTACTTTTTTGTGAAGTTGGCTTGTAGGTTATGTTTCCTTGTTCAGTGTCTTTGATATATTGTGCATATCCACCAGGATACTCTGAGCAAAGAACTCCGCCACAAACTACGTATTTGTTTGCAGAGCCATATGAATCAGAACCCACTCTTCCTGGGGCATTTTTTCCTTCACTTTTTAGTGCAGCCACGTCATCAACAGCACTTGACATCATCACAAATGCAATCATTGGGATAATTGCAAATAATGCAAAGTATTTTGTTCGAGTCATTAGCTGCTCGATCTAAAAAACAGATAAAAGATTTTCCCCAAATCTGTGATAAACAATACTAGTATCATTAACAATGTTAATCTATAGTTAATACCAATAATTGTTGATGTTATGTTGTCATCTAAAATGAAAAATTCAACTGATTCAAAACAAATTGTTGAAAGTTCAAAAAATCCCAAAGTTTCAATGTGTGGAATTATGAAAGACAATACATCAGAGATTATCCAAAAATTGGAACTAGAGATGCCTGTATTTTTTCAAGGTTATTCTGATTTGTATTCAAAATATCTGCATTCTTTCAAAGATGTTTTTGGTGCTTGTCATATTGCAGAAAAACAATATTTTGACAAGTTAGAAATTGATCCTGAAATTTTAAAAAAGTTTGATGAGTATTTTAAATCCATAACAAATTCAAGTAAAACTCAAATTGATTTGTATAGAGATTTTTTAAAATCTTATTTTGATACACAATCTGCAATAGTTGCTTCTTCAGATAACTATACTCATGTGATGATGGATAGCTATGCAAAGATGCTGTCTCAATTTATTCCAAAATCAAATTAGATTGTGTTATGGAAAGTTGTTTCATACTAATTCGATGTGATAAACAAATGAGAGGTGCAGTAGTTGCACAGCTAAGGCAACTTAGCAATATTGAAGATATTGAAGAGTTAGATGATGAACAAGAACTTCGTGTAAAGGTAGTTGCAAAATCAAAAGATCATCTAAGAGAAATTGCAGCTATGAAAATTCAGAAAATGACTTGTGTTCAATCTACAAGAACATAATTTCTGCAAACATATCTTAAATTACTTGATCAATTATTGATTCATCTCCAATAATTGCACCATCAAGTGTAACTATCTTTGCAGTAGATACTGATTTTATCTTGTCAATAATTGGAGAGATTGATTTTTTGTATTGCCTTTTGTGAGTTGCATAAAAGTACTTGTTAAATGAAGGAATTATTGTGATCTCTAGTTCCCCTGATTTGTTTGGAAAGATGCTTTCTTTTTGTGTCTTTAGTGATATCCAAACTCTTTGTCCATTCATAACAGAATCTTCTTGAAAGAAAACTGGATGGACATGACCCATGATTATCTTATCTATGTGAGAAAAGTTCTCAGATGGCATTGTATGACCATGCGTCAACAAGATGTCTTCTTCTACCATCCCAGTTGAGCTGATCATTGAGATATTTTGAGGAACCAATCTCTGAATGTTTGTATCATGATTTCCGGGAACTAGAATTATGTCACATTTTTCTCTAATCTTCTCAAAAAACATTGGAACTTCATCCCACTCGCTCTTTGAGATACTTTTAATGCTTGATTTTACATCTCCTAACAAAATAACTGCATCAGGATTCTCCGAATCTATGATATCTGATAATTCTGAAATTGTCTCTTGAGTAGATGAGTTCTTGCCAATAAATATCTCATTTGTACTCATGCTGCTTTCAAATCCAATATGGACATCGGTAACTACGAGATATTTTTTCTTGCCTTCTAAAACTAGTGCAGGCTTTGATGGAACCAATCTTATTTGCAGCATCAAGGTTATACCCCAGCTATCTGATTAAATCCTTGTGAACATAGATTCTGGAAGAATTGAATCAGTTGTATCTGATAAGCGAGTTAAACTACATATTTTTGAGCCCAGCCAAAGAAAGATTTGGACAGTTGTAGGCAAGGGACAAGAATATTGGGTAGATCCTATTGGTGGTTATTGTTCTTGTCCTGCATTTTACTTTGGTAGATTAAATGGAAAGGATTCATGTTACCATCTAGAGTCTGCAGAACTAGCTCAAAGAGAAAACAATTTTGAGAAGATTATTTTTGCTGATGAAGAGTTTTCTGATTTTATTTCGGGACTGATTTCTGATTTGTAAGAATTTGTTATTCGAACGGGTTAATAACTAGAAATTTCATAAAACATCATGAACGAAGCACAACGCAACTCTGAAATTGAAAAGATTGCAAATCAAATGGTTCACGATAATGTCTCACCAGATGAACAAGATGTTGCAAAACTATCAAAGTACAAAGATCAAGTAAAAAGTGATTGTAATCTTGATGATGAGGCTGCAATGAATCTAGTTTACGAGTCGCTTTTGTATAGAAAACTAAAGACTTCAGAGACTGGAGATATTATAGAAAAAAGCGGTGAGTTTGGTGCTGGATTTAGTTAATCTAACTATAGTGGTATAGTTTCAATATCGTCTTGCGAAACGCCTTTCCAAAGACCAATCATGTCTTCAGGTTCTACTTCTTCAACTTTGGTAATCTGTTGAATCTTTATGTGATCTGGGTTTGGTGGCATCCATAACATTGCCATGTAATCTCCTACATTTCCGACCTTGTTTGGTAAAGCCATTGTAACTTTGTCTGCTGGAAATCCCTTTGCAGTAAGTGCATTTGTTGCTTTTTCTCTAAGATCCATTTTTCCATGCAAGAAAAGGTAGACATCTTTTGAAGTATCGATTTCTGCCATGAATCCACTGCATTTTCAAACTAAATCAATCTTTCCTGATCTGCCCTTCCAAAAAGGGTTAAATTAGAATGGGCAAAAATTTCATCTATGAAAATCTTCACTGTAGGAAGCAAGTCCTTTGTTACAAGCTTCCAGTTAGCTGGAGTTCCAGGTATAATTTCTGAAACACCTCAAAAGGCTTTTGATGAAATAAAGAAACTTACTGATGACTCTGATGTTGGATTGATTCTCGTCAGTGATGATATTACAGAAGAGATTAGTGATGAGCTAACTGCACTACGAGCTGAAAAATCCACTTTGGTATTTGGATTGCCTGCAACTGGCAGTGAAAAGACTGAAGTTGATTACAGAGTGATGCTCAAGAAGATTCTTGGTGTATGATTTAATCTACTTATAATCACATTTCTAATGTTTTACCATGAAAACAGCATCTGTTAAAGAACCATCGATAATATCCGTTGATGAAACAGAAAAACCATCCTTAGGTTCTGGTGATGTTCTAGTTCAGATGAATGCCTGTGGAATTTGCGGTTCTGACTTGGAAAAAGTGTTTGGTAAATACGGACAACCATCAATGCGTTTAGGACATGAGCCAGCAGGTATTGTCTTAGATGTTGGTGCAAATGTAACTGAATTTCAAAAAGGCGACAGAGTCTTTACACATCACCACGTGCCTTGCTATGATTGTCATTTTTGCAATCACGGAAATGAAACAATGTGTCCAAAATACTATGAAACCAATTTGTCTCCCTGTGGGCTCTCTGAAGAATACGTAGTTCCTGAATGGAATGTACATCATGGCGGAGTTTTGAAAATTTCTGATTCTCTAAGCTTTGAGGAAGCTGCAATGATTGAACCGTTGGCTTGCTGTGTACGCGCATGGAACAAATACAATTACCAAGAAGGTGATTCAGCTGCAATATTTGGTGTTGGTCCCACTGGAATGATGCATGTAATGCTTGCAAAAGCAAAAAAGTTTTCAAAAATTTTCTGCTTTGATGTTAATGACTTTAGACTAGACTTTGCAAAAAAATTTGGAATTACTGAATCAATCTCTTCTACTGATGAGGACAGAAGACAAAAAATTCTTGATAATACTGATGGACGAGGTGTGGATGTGGCAATTGTTGCAACTAACAATCTCAAGGCACTTGATGATGCAATAGATATGGTAAGAAAAGGTGGTGCTGTAATGATGTTTGGTGTTCCCTCAAAGGGTGCAACAATGGATTTGGATATGAGCAAAGTCTATTCCAAAGAGATTACGCTTGTTACTAGTTATGCAGCTTCAGACAAGGACACCAAAGAAGCACTGGATCTTATAGAATCATCTCAAATTGATGTAAAGCAGCTAATCACTCACACCTATCCAATTACAGATACGCAAAAGGCATTTGATCATGCACGTACTGGTGAGAATGCAATGAAGATAATCATTACAAAATAAGAAAGGCTTAAGAAA
Organism: Candidatus Nitrosopumilus sp.; assembly: GCA_046758125.1. Taxonomy (GTDB): domain Archaea; phylum Thermoproteota; class Nitrososphaeria; order Nitrososphaerales; family Nitrosopumilaceae; genus Nitrosopumilus. The sequence goes on from JBHHZR010000006.1 coordinate 16,474, forward strand.
GGTATTTCAAAATCGAAAAAACATGGACTGGGGATTAAAAAATAGAATATCACAAATTATCAAACCACACGATAATCGTGCATTAATGTTAGCAGTTGATCATGGCTACTTTCTTGGCCCAACTGAGAAATTAGAAGTACCAAAGAAGGTAATTGCTCCCTTATTGAAGCACTGTGATTCCTTAATGTTAACACGAGGTGTTCAAAGAACATCCGTTGATGCGTCAACTGATACTCCAATGGTGTTGCGTGTTTCAGGTGGTTCAAGCATCATCGGCGATGATTTATCCCAAGAAGACATTACAGTCTCTATTGAAGATGCAATTAGGCTCAATGCTAGTGCACTTGCAATGTCTATCTTTGTTGGCTCTAAATATGAATACCAAACAATTGTAAATCTTGGAAAACTAGTAAGCAAGGCAGAAAAATATGGAATTCCAGTACTTGCCGTCACTGCAGTTGGAAAAGAGTTAGGAAAAGATGCAAGATATCTCTCCCTTGCATGTAGAGTTGCAGCAGAACAAGGAGCTCACATTGTCAAGACCTACTATTGTGAAAACTTTGAAAAAGTTGTACAATCATGTCCTGTTCCAATTATTGTTGCAGGAGGAAAGAAGATTCCTGAACGTGATGCATTACAACTAACATACAACTCCATTAAAGGCGGCGCAGTCGGAGTTGATATGGGTCGAAATATTTGGCAATCAGAGCATCCAGTTGCAATGATCAAAGCAGTCAGAGCAATAGTTCACGGACATGCAAATGTTGATCAAGCATACAAACTGTATCAGAAATTTGCAAAAGAAAACCCAAAAAAGAAATCCAATAATAAAAAATCAAGACAAAAAAAGCCACAAAACAAACCAAAAAAGTCTAATCAGAAAAAATCAAAACCAAATAAACCTCAAAACAAACCTACTCCTAAAAAATAAACTAACTTACTATCTTTGACAAGTGGATATGTGCAATCTTCCATGTTGGTTGTTTTACTAGTACAAACGTAGCCCTTCCTAAAATCTCCATATGTTCTCCTGTGTATGCTTTGGTATCAACTAGCATTCCTTTTTGTTTTAGTTCTAGTGCAACTACTGCAGTGTCTCCAAAGATGGAAATCTTTGGATTTTTTATTTCATACGTATAGTCTGAGATGCTGACAAACTTTAGCTCTTCAAGCTCTATTGTTGTTTGATAGTCTTTGAGATCATATGGTGGCAAGTCACTAAAACTTGAAAACTTTGGATCATTAAGATGAATCTCTTTTAATGCAGACATGTCTTTTGTAATTCCAGCTTGAAACAATTTCTCAATTACTTGGATTATCTCTTCATTGTCAGACAAACATCTCAAAATATGGAAGATTTGAGTTTAAGTCTTCTGTATGGTAAAATCACGATTGTTTTTCTGAGAATCTTTATTAATTACAATCCAGTTTACTTTTTGATTTCAATGAGCACAACATTAACTGGACTTGTAAACAACGGTTTGATAGTTGTTCTACTGTAAAGTGTGCTCAAAATTTTAACACATTAAAATTATGGAGAAATTGAATTGATGAATAAAATGAGTAAAATGGAAACTATGACAGGTGCCAAGGCTTTGATGACGGCCATGGAAAAGGAAGGAGTCAAACAAGTGTTTGGCATACCGGGAGGTGCAAATCTTCCAATGTATGACGAGTTTGCCCGATGTGACATTAGACACATCTTGGCAAGACATGAACAATCAGCTGCTCATATGGCAGACGGTTTTGGTCGTGTCAGCAGAAAACCTGGTGTTTGTTTTGCAACATCAGGACCTGGAGCTACTAACATCTTGACTGGCATTGCAACGGCGCAAGCAGATTCTGCCCCAATGATTGCAGTAACTGGACAAGTACCAGTAGCTATGATTGGAAAAGACGCATTCCAAGAATCCGACATTATTGGAATGGCAAATCCTGTTGTAAAGTATGCATTTCAACCACGACGTGCAAGTGAGATTCCTGAAGTTGTCAAGAAAGGGTTTTTCATTGCAGAAACTGGACGTCCTGGACCTGTATTAATTGACGTTCCAAAAGATGTTCAAACAAATGAAGAACCAATGGAGTTTCCACATGAATTTAAAATTCAAGGATATCATCCTTGGTCTGATCCTGATATTGTCAATGTAGAAAAAGCAATAGAGATGTTATCTCATGCAGAAAAACCAATAATCTTAGCTGGTGGTGGAACAATTATCTCATCAGCATTTGCTGAATTACAAGCAGTAGCAGAGACACTCATGCTTCCTGTAGTTACTACATTCAAAGGAAAAGGAGCATTTCCTGAGAATCATCCCTTGTCGTTGGGACCTATTGGTATGCATGGTCATGCAGAGGCAAACAAGATGATGGCAGAAGCTGACTGTGTATTGGCGATTGGTACAAGATTCTCAGATAGATCCGTTGGAACCTTTGAGGAGTTTGAGAAGAGATTAAAGATTATCCACATGGATGTAGACCCCGCTGAGATTGGTAAGAACCAAACTGCACAAATTGCTGTAGTTGGTGATGTTCGTGCATCATTACGTATCATGATAAAGTTACTTTTACAAAAATCAATCAAGAAAACTGAAGAATCTACATGGCTCAAACACGTCAAAGAAACAAAAGCATACTGGAAAGAAAACTTGAAGCTTCATCCAGGTGAGATGGGAGCTGCAAAAATATTACGCAAGTTACGTGAGTTGTTACCTCCTGAGGCATTAATCACAACCGAAGTAGGACAACACCAAATGTGGGCATCATTATTCTATGATGTGATTCAACCTGGTACTTTCTTTAGCTCAACTGGACTTGGTACTATGGGTTGGGGATTTCCAGCTTCAATTGGTGCCAAAGTTGCAAAACCCGAAGTTCCAGTAGTAGACATTGCAGGTGATGGAAGCTTTGCAATGACTGAGAACTCTCTTGCAACATGTATTCAAGAAGATATTCCAGTAATTGTTTTCATCTTAAACAACTACCTATTAGGAATGGTAGCTCAATGGCAAAGAACATTCTATGACAGAAGAATGATTGGAGTACAAGAAGGACATTGTCCTGATTATGTAAAGTTAGCAGAGTCGTATGGTGCTCAAGGAATTAGAGTACAGTCAATGGATGAGCTTGATAAAGCAATCAAGACTGCATTAAACAGCGATGTTGCAACTGTAATCGATATTCCAATTGATCCTGAAGAAGACGTATTACCATTTGTAGCTCCTGGAACTTCGCTTTCGGATATGATATTACCGTCGTGATAAATAATGTGGGCAATTCTTTCTTTACTTGTTGAAAACAAACCTGGTATTCTCTTTAAGGTAACTCATCTTTTCAGATCACGTAATTTTAACATCGATAGCATATCTGTAGGAGTAACTGATAATCCTGATTATTCCCGAATGACTATTACCACAATTGGTGATGAAAAGCAAGTCGACCAGATAGTAAAACAACTCGACAAGATGATTGATACTGTGGAGGTCAAGTACCTTGATGAGCACAAGACAGTTTATCGTGAGCTTAGTCTTTTTAAGATAAAACTCAGTAATGCTAATGATAGTATGGAGGTAAACAAGTTAGCAAACGCATATGGAGGCAAAGTACATGATGTCAAAAAAGACTCTATTATGGTAGAGTTGACTGCAACTCCTGATCAAATAGAAGCATTTGAAGAGCTAGCAAAACCATTTGGTATTTTAGATGTTGCACGAACAGGTGTTGCTGCATTACAAAGGAGTGGTTCAGAATGAATGTTAGAATATTTGATACGACATTACGAGATGGAGAACAAACAATTGGTGTATCGTTGTCCCCTGATCAAAAATTAGCAATTGCAAAAAAACTTGATGAATTAGGAGTTGATGCAATCGAAGCTGGCTTTCCAGTAATCTCTGAAGGTGAGTTAAAGGCAGTCAAGATGATTACGTCTGAAGGATTATCATGTGAGATTGCAGGATTGACTAGAACTATCAAAAAAGATATTGATGCTGCAGTTGATGCAGGATTAATCTATGTCCATACATTCATTGCAACGTCAGATATTCACTTGGAGCACAAACTCCAGATGACACGAGACCAAGCACTTGAAAAAGCAATTGAATCTGTTGAATATGGTAAGTCCCGTGGTCTTCAAGTAGAGTTTTCAGCTGAAGATGCTTCGAGAACTGATAGAGAATTCTTGAAAAAAGTATTTGGTGAAGTAGCAAAAGCAGGAGCAGATCGTGTTAACATTCCAGACACTGTAGGATATTCAACTCCTGAATATATGGCACAAATTACTAAAGACACAGTTGAAACTACAGGACTTCCCGTTAGTGTTCACTGTCATAACGACTTTGGTTTAGCTGTTGCAAATTCATTAGCTGGAATTCATGCAGGAGCTGCATGTGCACATGTTACAATTAATGGAATTGGTGAGAGAGCTGGCAATGCCTCCCTTGAAGAACTCTCTATGGCACTCAAGTGCTTACCATATGATCAAAAGTACGAAACTAACATCAAATCTGAATTAATCTATGAAGCATCACGATTTATTTCAAAAACTGTTGGAATTATTGTCCAGCCAAACAAGGCAATAGTTGGTGCCAACGCATTTGGTCACGAGTCAGGAATTCATACACATGGTGTATTGAATAACCCTCTCACATACGAACCAATCAGTCCTGAATTAGTTGGAAGAAAGAGATGGCTTCAAGTTGGAAAACATGCAGGAGTTCATGGTATGAATGCAATGCTTGCAGAATATGGAGTAAAACCAAATGAAGAGCAGTCAAAACAGATTTTGGATAAAGTCAAAGTGATAGGTGACCAAGGAAAGCAACTCACAGACATTGAGCTCTTAACAATTGCATCTGATGTTATGGGAGAAAAAGATCTTAAGAGAATTGTACAGTTGACAGGATTTTCAGTATCGACAGGAATTGGAACTATGCCTTATGCATTTGTAAGATTAAACGTTGATGGTCAAGATCATGTTGGAACTGATTATGGAGTAGGACCCGTTGATGCAGCACTTAATGCAATTCAAAAGATTACTGGAAAACTTTCTGAAATTAGAATCAAAGACTATGGATTGGCTTCCATTTCAGGTGGTTCTAGTGCATTATGTGAAGTTACAGTTAAAGTTGAAGATGCATTGGGAAACAAGGTTTCAGCAAAATCTGTTGGTGAAGATATTGTAACTACTAGTGTAAAGGCAGTAATTGATGCCATAAATCGCATCATGCTCAAAAAAATGCTACAAGAAAAACAGGTTAGCTAAAATCCTACTTGTGTGATGAATTGTTATGTATAAAATCTCATTAATTACTGGTGATGGAATTGGTCCAGAGTTATCTGAATCAGCAATTTCTGTACTTGATGCTATTGATGCCAAGCTTGGACTCAAGTTTGAAGTTACAAAGTTATCAGCTGGCGACAAGGCATTATCTGAAACTGGTAAAGCCTTACCTGATGAGACCGTTGATGTTATCAAACAGTCTGATGCTTGCATGAAAGCACCTGTTGGAGAATCAGCTGCTGATGTCATTGTTGTATTACGTCGAATGCTTGATTTGTATGCAAATATACGTCCTGCAAAATCATATCCACATATGCCCGCATTACGTGATGATATTGATATGGTAATAGTTCGTGAGAATACTGAGGATCTTTATGCTGGAAACGAATTTAGAGTTAATGGTGCCGCAGTATCTATTAGAACAATCTCAGAGAAAGCTTCTGAGCGTATTGCAAAATATGCCTTTGAGACAGCAAGACAGAGAAATTCAAAGAAGAAAGTTACTTGTGTGCATAAGAAAAATGTAATGAGAGTTTCAGATAGTTTGTTTGCAGATTCTTGCAAAAAAGTAGCTAGTAATTATTCAGATATATCATTTGAGGAGATGTATGTTGATGCATGTGCAATGAACTTGATTCGTCAACCACAAGAATTTGATGTAATAGTTACTACGAATTTGTTTGGTGATATATTATCCGATGAATCCTCTCAAGTAGTTGGTGGATTAGGGATGGCCCCAGCTGCAAACATCGGAGATAATTTTGCGTTATTCGAACCTGTTCATGGCGCAGCATTTGATATTGCAGGACAAAACATTGCAAATCCATCATCATTTTTGTTATCAATTAAAATGATGTGTGATTGGTTGGGTGCCAAGAATAATGATTCAAAGTGCATTGAGGTTGGGACAAAGTTAGAGCAAACTATCTTTGATTTAGTAAAAACAGGAGTCAAAACCAAAGATATTGGTGGAGAAATGAGCACTACTGAGTTTACTGAACAGATTACAGATAATCTGTAATTGTTTTTTGTTCTATTCTTTTGTTAATTGACTATCTATAAATTCTGTTGACAATTATGCATAGAAATTAGAATATCTTTTCAAAAATTGGTATTGTTATGATTCACAACCAATTCCATCATTATCGCCATCAAATCCATGTGGATCTGGTTGATAAACTCTAAAATTTGTAAATTCAATTTCTCCACAATCTAAATCTGGAGGATATGGTGGAATACAAATATCTGGATATGAAGAATCACAAATATCCTTTGTTGCCTGATTAGTAGCAAAATTTGATTGACTTTCTTGAATTGGAGTGTTTGGATCACTTGATGGTTCCTCATCAAAATTATCTGAAATCATTCTTTCCATAGGCATATTTCTAGTCAAAATCCCCGCCACAACTATAACTATTGCAACACCAACAATTATGGCCATCGGGATAGATTTCATTTATGAAAATTAACACAAGTATGAACTTAAGAATATCTATGATTCGATCGCGATTTTTTAATATTTACGATCAAGACCTTCCATCTTTCGCCACTGTTTTTCCACATGTTCTTTACAAGTAATATGACATCTTCTTCCGTACATTAATGTTAATCCTTCAACAATTTTTGCCTCTCTTTCACAAACAGTGCAAAGCATTTTCTAATTTAATTAGTGTATGAACCATATTAGTTAATGTCAGATTTTCAAATTACGCGATCTACAAAAATGATCGTAGTAAACTTCATTAAACTTTACAAAATTCAATCTCTAGGAAATACTTACAATGTATCTTTCGTGAATTCTCTTTTGTTCTTTTATAATCCACAAAAATGTTTCATGGTTTGCACCCATAAGTTGTTCTGTTTGATTTTCTTAAAGATCAAAAAGTGTAAAAAATTTGATTACTAAACTAGTCTTTTCTCTTCTTGACATCTGATTTTGGTGGATTAAGCGACCAAAAAAACATGGCAAAGCACACTGGAATCATAATTAGTACAGCTGCCACTACTGAGATTGCATAAAATCCTGGATCCAGTCCTGGCATGAATGGTCCTGGAAAGACTGCATACAACCACAAAAATCCAACAAATATCAAGACAAGCTTGTTTTTTCTAACTAGTTGTCTTGGACTGAATTTTCTTTTTGAAATAAAACATTCCTTGCAACGTGTTCTATCATCAGTTATACAACTTGTACAACAACTCTTCTCACAAAAATAACATATCCTGTCTCCAAATGCTGATCCACAATAATCACATCAATACAACCTACTTTAGATCGTCTTCTTGAGATTTATCTTTTTCAAAACTAAATTTTATAAATTGCACAATTCGCACTAATTCCATGGCCATATGTTGTATTTGCAAAATTGCTGAAGGAAAGCTCAAAATTAAAGAAGGCAATCCAAAATACAAAGGAAAACCTGTCTGCAAAGAATGCGAAGACTATCGCAATCTACTCAGAGAAACAAAATAGATTATTCTTTGGGTTTGTTTTTTGCAGCCCACTCTTCGTACATCTTGATTAACTCGTCTACATCTTCTCCTTGCTCAGAATAAGTAATAATCACCCCAAATGTTCCCTTTGTATCATGACCTCTTGCAAAGTATCCCCAAAATTTATCTGGTAATTTAGCAAAAGAATTTGAATCATGTGCAATCCCAATCAGGTCATTACCGATTACTTCAACTACTTTTTTTGCATCTGATTGTTCTATCATGAAATGACATAATCATAACGCAATAAAAATCTGAAATTATGGAATTGGATTTGGGAGATAGCTGTTTGCTATAAGAAACATCCATACTACTGGAATACTAATTCCAATCAAAATTCCAGCTAAAACAATACTGTCTTTTTTATCCATATCTCAGGGACTCAATCTATCGGGGTCTCGTGGATACAAGACAACTTCACGTACATTATCAATTCCAATTAGTGTAGTCATCAATCTATCTAGTCCCATCCCCCACCCAGAATGTGGTGGCATTCCCCAATCAAATGCCTTTAGATGGTCTTGAAATTGTGCAGGATCCAAATCTTGCTCTTTTAATCTGTTCTTTAACATCTCAGGATCATGTAACCTTGTGCCTCCAGAAGATAATTCCAAATACCCATACTGCAAATCAAATGAGCGTGATAATGTCGCATCTTCATCTTTTTCTCTAATGTAAAATGGTTTGAGCTTCATTGGCCAGTCAATCAAAAAGAAAAATCCTGGATGGTTATCACCAATTATTCTCAAGTGTGAATCAAGCAAGTCATCGCCAAACTCTATCTTCTCACCTGTCTTTTGTAATTCCTCCACACATTGAGAATATGTAATTCTCTCAAATGGTGATTTTGGAACTTGTATGGTATGGCCTATTACTTCTTGTTCTTTTTTGCAATTCTCTGCAGTATAATTGTAAACTGACATTACTAAATCTTCTAGAACATCCATGACATCATTGTAATCCATAAATGCTGCTTCAATATCGATACTTGTAAATTCAGAAAGATGTCGTCCCGTGTGGGAATGCTCTGCACGATAAAAGTTTGATATTTCAAAGACGCGCTCCAAACCAATTGTCATCTGTTCTTTGTATAATTGTGGACTCTGAGCTAGATATGCCGTTTTTCCAAAATAATCAAGTGAAAACAAATTAGCCCCCCCTTCACTTGCACTACCAATAATTTTTGGGGTTGTAATCTCAATGAATTTTTTCTCAGCAAGTGTTTTGCGTAGTATTTGTAGTACATGGTGTCGTAGTTTGAATATGGATGCTGTCTTTTGGTTTCTCATATCTAGTGCACGATGATTCAACCGTGTATCGATGTTACTTTCTAATCTTCCAATAGGATCAACTGGTAATGGGTGAACTGCTTTTCCCAACACTTCTATCTCATCAGCTTTTATCTCAAATGCAAAGTCTCGAGCCTTTGTTTCTTGTACCGCTCCTTTTACAGAAACTACACTTTGACGATTAATTTCCCCCAAATTGTCATTGAGATCCCCTTTTACAATCACTTGCGAGATTCCAGTCACATCACGTAGTGTGATAAATGACATCTTGCCTAATTTTCTAAAATCTTCCACCCATCCGCCTAAAACCACTTGCTGTCCAATCAAATCTGAAGTAATCTCTTCGATGTCATGAGTTTTAACAAAAACCATTATCTCTTATCCTCAAATTCAATCTCAATGTCAAGGTTTCGGGCATTTTTTACAATTTGAATTACTTTTTCAGTATCTATTGGAAAACGAGGCGTCCATTTGCCCGAAATAACTGCTTTTGTTTTTTGTATCCCTCCAGGCGCCCAGACTGAGTTTATTGAGAGCACCTTGGTTGGAAAAAACAGATCCTCGATGAATTTTTTGTCTGTCTCCTCTGCTTCTACTAGCCAGATTTTGCCCTTGAATTCATTTTGCATAGTTCGATAAAGAGTGCGGCTTTGTCTGATAATCATGATGTCATTTTTAGATAATGTCAAGACATAATTTCCATCAAACTCTTTGCAAGAGTATAGTGTAAAGTTTTCAATCTCTGAATTGTCTTTTGCAATCTTTTCTAGAATTATTGACGCATCAACATCTGCTTGTGTTAGTGCACCTGATTCTACTTTACCTTCACATTGAGGACATAACACCGTATTTTTTGCATCAAAGTTACAAATTGGAAGTTTCATGTGTCGACTTTTATCATTTCAATAATCTTGTTTATATCCCTTGATGCAAAACAAAAATTCTAGTTGGAACAAAAAAAGATATGACTTTTCTAAGTGTCACTGGGTTATCAGCTAGGTATGATTCCTCAAGAGGTTCAGTATATGCAGTTGATGATGTGGACTTTGAGCTTGAAGATGGAGAATCAATTGGAATTGCAGGAGAGTCTGCATGTGGAAAGAGTACGCTAGGACTATCTATTATTAGAATGCTTTTGGGTGGGAATGCAACTGGCCAGATTCTATTTGATGGGGCGTCTCTTTTGGATATGTCTGAATCTGACTTTAATGACAAATATCGATGGAAAAAAATCTCAATGATCTTTCAAGGCGCAATGAACTCTTTAGATCCTGTCTTTATAATTAATGAACAGTTTAATGAAATTTTAAAGCGACACAACTTTGAAGGTGATTCAAAGAAAGTAATTGCAGAAGCGATGAATTCAGTATCACTTAATGAGAGTGTCCTCAAAAAATATCCTCATGAGCTTAGTGGTGGAATGAAACAACGTGTTGTCATTGCAATGGCTTTGCTCCTAAAGCCAAAGTTTGTAATTGCAGACGAGCCAACTACAGCACTTGATGTATTGATTCAAGCTCAAATTGTAAATTTGTTAAAGGGACTAAAAAAAGAAGGCATGTCAATCATGCTAATTACACATGATTTGGCAGTATTGTCAGAAATTGCAGACAAGATTGGCATAATGTATGGAGGAGAGATAGTGGAGTTTGGTACTTCGGAAGAAATTTACAAAAATCCAAAACATCCTTACACTCAAGGACTCTTAGAATCAATTCCAAAACTAACAGGCAACTCTCCAAAATACATCAAAGGAATCCCACCAAGTTTGCTTGATGCACCAACAGAATGTAGATTCATTGATAGATGTCCAAAAGCAATTGACAAATGCAAACAATTGCCTCCAAAAATAAAAACAAAGACTGGTTATGTGCTGTGTTGGCTCTATGAAGATGAAAAATAATTACTTTGTAAGATACTCTTTGTCAATTTTATCTAAATAAATTTCCTGAATCTGTGCAATCTCTCTTTGTGTTGTGTTACGACATATCATCTTTGCATAGTTTACCAAGTCTGGATTGTTTTGTGTTCTCTCAAACTCTTCAATTTTTTTAAATGATTCTTGTTCAAATTTTATAATGTCTTTTAATTCCTGACTGATTTCTTCTATCTTCATATTTTGATAGTCTTTGGCATTAGATTTTCTAAAACTAATTGCATCAATTAGTTTTTCAATCTCATCTTGCATATTTTGTGTTTTGTATGGTTTTTTAAAAAAGTTAACTTTGGTTTTCTTTTTTATGTTCTAATACATGCTTGAGTCCATCAGTCATGCTTAGTGAATCTAAATCAATATCGCAGTATGGACACTTCAAAATTATTCAGAATGTTTTTTTACAATTGGCAGACACGCATCAATAATTCTTAGTATCTCTGAGCGAATCACTTTTTTATCAATTGATACCCATACTCGCATCTTCCTAACTGCAAAAGAGATGGTTTGAACTTTCTTTCTTTCTTCCCAAACAAACTCGATTTCTCCTAGATTCTTATCAAAGAATCCCTCCAAGTCTGTCTTTATTGCAATATGTGAGAACTGATACTGAGTATTTTTCTCATCCAAGAGTGGCACCAAATCCCCTCTTCTCTTGTGGGCAAGCAACTCCCCACTCTCACCTACTACGCCTACAAACCTAATGTATGGGCTAATTTCAGCAATAGCATTACAAATCTCTTCATGATCTTTTTTATCCATTTGATTGGGTTGTAAAAAGATGATATTTTAATCATTATTGTTATGCTTTTACTTCTTAATTATTTCAGATCTCTTGTTTGTTTGTGGGAAAAATTTTTCTGCCTTTGGCATCAGCCGTAATAATTTTTGTCTTTGCTCTTGTATTTTCATCTATTTTACAAAATTCCTTAATAACTTATGAAGATGTTGTTGAAAACTATGAAACGGTTTCCTTTTCATTAGATGAAACCAATCCGATAAAAATTGGAATACTTCATTCTCTGTCTGGAACAATGTCCTCAAGTGAATCTCCAGTAGTTGATGCCACAATATTGGCAATTAATCAGATAAACGACAGAGGTGGGATTTTAGATAGAAAAGTTGACTATGTAATTGCTGATGGCAAGTCTGATTGGCAGACGTTTGCAAATGAAGCTGAAAGGCTAATTGTTGAAGAAGAAGTTGATGTGATATTTGGTGGATGGACATCAGCTAGTCGTAAAACTATGAAACCTGTATTTGAAGAATACAACCATCTACTGTTTTATCCTGTTCAGTATGAGGGTCTAGAACAATCAAAGAATATTATTTATACTGGTGCTGCTCCAAATCAACAAGCAATTCCAGCAGTAGATTGGGCATTTGAAAATATTGGAACAAATTTCTATCTTGTTGGCTCTGATTATGTGTTCCCTAGAAGTGTAAATGAAATCATTAAGTTTAGAATTTCTGAATTAGGTGGTACAGTTGTTGGAGAAAAATATAGAATACTTGGCGATACAAACTTTAAAGAAATTGTAAGCGATATTCAAAACAAAAAACCCGATGTTATAATTAACACAATTAATGGTGATAGTAATATTGCATTCTTCAAAGAACTAAGAGATGTAGGAATTTTGCCTCAAAACCTTCCTACTATCTCGCTAAGCATTGGTGAAAATGAAATTCAACAATTAGGAAGTGAAAACATGAAAGGTGATTATGCGGTTTGGAACTACTTTCAAAGCATTGACACTAATCGCAATAGAGATTTTGTAGAAGCATTTCAGAAACAATTTGGAACATCTCGTACTACCTCTGATCCTATGGAAGCTGCTTACAACGGCATCTTTCTTTATGCAAAATCAGTCGAGATTGCAGGAACAACTGATCTTTCTGTTGTTCGTGAAGTCTTGAAAGGAATAACTTTCTCAGGCCCTGGTGGTACAATAGGAATAGATCCTCAAAATCAACATCTGTTAAAGATTGTAAGAGTTGGACAAATTCTTCCTGATGGGCAATTCAAGATTATTTCAAGTAGTGAGGATCCAATACCTCCTATCCCATATCCAAAATACAAATCTCAAGAAGACTGGAAGTTATTTCTCTGGAATCTTTACACAGGCTGGGATAGTAGTTGGTCAAACCCAATATTGCAGGATGGTTAAAAAATGTTAGAAAATCTCTCTAGCTATCACATCAAAATTTTAGTTTTGATGTTATGTCTTGGAATTATTCCTACTTTTATTCTTAGTGTGATCATCATTTCTGAAAATCTAACTTCTAATACTAATCAGTTAGAAGATGAATTGATTTCGTCTGCAACTACTTTTGCAGATGATACTTCTGTATGGTTAACAGAAAACATTCGTCATGTTAAAGATATCTCTAAGGACAGATTAATAATCTCTGAAAGTAACAATCTTGTGCAGGGTATTGAATTAAGAGACTCCTTTATGTCTCATTTTACTTTAGAATCAAAGCTTGCCGATGAAATTGAAAAAAATCCCAATCTTTTAGAAATTATTATTTATGGTACTGATGGAAATTTGATACATTCTACAAATTATATGCCTCCTGATACTTCATTTGTTGGTGAAGATCATTTTCTTGATGCGCTTGACAATGATTATGGATTAAGTGACATCATTCTATCTGAACAAATTATAAAAAATAAGATTGGTGAATATGAACAAAACATACCTACAATGTTTTTTTCTGCACCTATTTTTACTGAAATAGGAACTATTGGTGTCGTTTCAGCTAGAGTGGATGTTTCAACAATGCCTTCATTTTCAAATGATGAATTTATGTATAATTCTGTAGATTACTATATTGTAAATGATGATGGATATTTTGTTACCCCTCCTTCCCTTTTTACAGGTTTTAGTGAATCCCAAATTCGACCAGAATTAAAACTTCGTGTTGTTGATCCTGATTCAAAATCAGGAGAACTGGTTGAGATAATTCAAGATTTTAAAAATGATGGGAGAACTGTTAATTTAGATGGATACTCAAATTATCAAGCCAAATCTGTGATAGGTTCAATCGTTCCAATTATTGGCAGTAGCATGTATGCTATTGTTGAAATTGATAAAAATGAAGCATTTTTTGAAATATTACAACTTCAAATTTGGCTTTATTCAGCAATTGGAATTTTATTCTCAATAATAGTTACCATTTCTTTGTTTTTTACATCTAATTTGCTTGAACCTCTCAAAAAACTCAAGGACGCTACAAAAAAAGTCAGTGCTGGTAATCTAGATGTTATAATAGACTCCACTGGAAAAGATGAAATTCACGATTTATCAAAATCTTTCAAATCAATGATTGATTCTCTAAAAGAATCGCGTTCACTTCAAGCACAAGCAGAAACAAAATACAGAACACTTTATGAAAATTCTCCTTCACTTCACAGAACAGTAGATGTCAATGGTGTTATACTTGATTGCAATGAATCTTATGCAAAACGATTTGGTTACACCAAATCTGAAATTATAGGAAGCAGTATCTTTGATCATACAGATCCTTGCAATCTTGACATAATGAAATCTGTTTTCACAAGTTGGAAATCCACTGCTAGTGTTGTTGAAGCTGAAATTTGGTTTCAGACTAAAGATGGTAAAAAATTTCCAGGATTAATTAGTGTCAACAGTCTTTATGACAAAGATGGAAAACTAGTTGGAAGTAACACTTCGATTCAAGATATCTCTGATTTTTACAAAACACTAGAAGCAGAAGAGGAAAGGAAAAATGTAGAACAAGAGATGCAACAAATAAAACTTTTAAACAAACAAAAAGATGAATTTCTTTCTATAATATCTCATGAATTAAGAACTCCTCTTATCCCAATAAAAGGAAACTGTGAGATATTACTTGATGAAAATTTTCAAGATAAACTTTCTGATGAACAAAGAAAATTTGTCAAATCAATCATATCTAATTCAAAGAGACTTGATATCCTGATTGATAATATTCTTTTAGCACAAAAACTTGATTTAGATAAATATCAATTTTTGATAGAAAATATTGGGGTTAATCGTATAATAAATGACCTATTCCAATCCTATACATTATTAATGGAACAAAAAAATATCAAATTCGTAAATTCAATTAAAAATGATTTCAACGTTTATTGTGATGAAAACGCATTATACGAAATTCTTACAAACTTGATAAACAATGCAATGGAATTTATCCCAAAAGAAAACGGGGTAATAGAGATTGGTGTTACAGAAAAAAATGATATGATAGAATTTTTTGTTAAAGATAATGGTTCTGGAATTTCACCTGAAAAACAATCACGAATATTTGACAAATTCTATCAATTAGACTCCTCTCACACCCGAATACACGGTGGATTAGGTCTTGGACTCTCAATCTGTCAGAAACTTGTAAAAGGAATGAGTGGTACCATTAGAGTAATGAGTCAAGAAGGTAAAGGAACTACTTTTTACTTTACTCTGAAGAAAGGTGAGAAGAATTGAAGATTCTCATAGTTGACGATGATCAAGAAACTTGTAATGTTTTAGAACAATATCTAAAACTCAGGGGCTATTCTGCTACAAGTGTTTACGATGGTAAAAGTGGAATAACTGAGATGAAACGAAACCACTATGATCGCGTTGTTTTAGATATGTCGATGCCTCGTTCTTCAGGCATTGATGTACTAAACGAAATTAAAGACCATGAAAATGAACCTGAAAAAATTGTTGTTTATACTGCAGTTCCATTTTCAAAAGACGAAGAAAATATAATCAAAGAGAAAGGTGCTTATGCACTTCTATCAAAGAAAATAGGACTTGTAGAACTTACAAACTATTTGGTTTAATCTTACTTTCTAAACTAGAAAATTAAAAATTACATTCATGACATGTACAATATTCTTTTTTGTTATCTTCAACTTTGAGAATAAATGTACAATTATTGCCTACATGTAGCGTCTTAACATGGTTGCAATGCTGGCATTTTTCCATCTCAAATTTCATACTATCCCATGATCATAGTATATTAATATACTATGTAAGTTCCAATTATTACACACTATTGCTTTATTAGAATACAACATAATTTTCCATGGTTATGAAGGTGCTAATAGTAGACGATAACATCGATATCACAGATATGTTCACCAAATACCTATCATTGAAAGGATATGAAACCACAGCATCCAATAATGGTGCAAATGGGTTAAGTCTCATAAAAAACCAAGATTTTGATTATATTATTTTAGATATGTCTATGCCTGAATTTGGAGGTATGGATGTAGTTGATGCCCTAGAAAAAGAAGATTTACTTAAAGACAAAAAGATTGTAATTTTGACAGCATCTTCGATTTCACATTCTGAAGTTGAAGAACTTACAAGCAAAAACGGAATTGTAACAATTCTAAAAAAACCAGTTCAATTGAGTGAATTGTTGCAAGTGTTGTCCAACTAACTGATGATTATATGAATTCTGATGAATTTGAATTTAGATGAGAAAAAATTTGACATTATTGAACAACTAAATCAAATTGAAGAAGAAGAATTTGATCTAAGAAAAACCGAAGAAAAATTATCAAACGAAATTGAAGATTTAGAAAAATCTAATTCTCAACTATTTGAAATACTTCAAGATCATTCAAAAGAAATTAAAGAAATTGAACAAGAAAAAATTACATTAAACGAAATTAATTCAATGTTAGAAAATAAAGTTTCAGAACTTTCTAATGTTAAAGAAAAACTTAAACAAAATCTTTCAAAAAAAACTCATTTAATTAAAGAACTAGAACAACAAAAGCTTTTGTTAACTGGTTCGTCTGATGAATTGGAGAAAAAAAATGAAAAGTTACAAAAATTAAACAGTAATTTACTAAAAATATTTGAATATCAGACAACTACATCAAAAGAAGAAAAGCAACAAAAACTTTTACTCTCAGAAATTTCACAAAACCAAAGTAAAGAAAACCATCACCTAAAAAAGAAATATCTTTCAGTTGCAATAGCTGGAATTGTTTTCGTAGGAATATTAGCACCATATTCATTTTACATGACATCGTTGGTTGGTGAAGATTACATGGTTTCTAATTCTGGTTCTATGAAATCAGGATACTTGATTCAGAATTTACGTGGTGATACAATTGATACATATCTCTCTTGGAGACTAGTTGAAGGTGATACCCTTCATATTAATATATTAAATCATGGCCAACTTGACGCCGAATCTATTGATGTAGTAAAAAATGTCATTCTATCTACTGATGTAATTGAAGTTGATGATTCCTTGGTACATAAGGGTCCAAAAGGAAATATTTCGCCTATGTATGTGGGTTGGAAAGGCGCATTATTTGCCGCATCAGCAGTTGATACATCACTTAACATTCCTGTAAATTTCGAGGTAATTGAATCAAATACTGGAGAAGGAGATATCACTATCACATTAACAAATCAGAAAAATGCTGATGGATTTAGTGGATGGACAAATTCTATTGCAGATGAATCTCAAAACCAAATTCTAAAATCAAAAATTACCATTTTTGATGTTGATTCTCTTTCAAAAAGTCAACTTGAAACTATTGTCAGACATGAGATGGGACATGCATTAGGCTTGGCCCATTCTACTGCCCCTGAGGATTTAATGCACCCCACTGTTGAAACAAACTTCCCATATATCTCAAATTGTGATATTGATGCC
The DNA here is from genome assembly GCA_046758125.1 of Candidatus Nitrosopumilus sp. Lineage (GTDB taxonomy): Archaea > Thermoproteota > Nitrososphaeria > Nitrososphaerales > Nitrosopumilaceae > Nitrosopumilus. Next base: position 34,142 of record JBHHZR010000006.1, read on the forward strand.
ATACAATTGTTGTATGATGGAGGAAAAACTAGTCAGGTAGTGTGTGAAACATGAGCAATGGTTTTAATTTGAAAAATAATTTTATTACAAAAAGTATTCACAATAAAATTCTTCTTCCTATGATATGTTTATCAGTTATCCCTTTCTTAATTTTTGGGGTATTCCTCCTATCTCACATAAATGCCACTTTAGATGTTCTGATGATTTTCTTTATCCTTATTCCAACAATTGTTATCATCATTGTCATCTCTAAATTAGTTTCCCAAGGAATCCAAAGTCCACTTTTAGAATTAAAACAAACATTCCAAGAATTCAATGCTGGAAAATATGATGCTATAATCAAAATAAAAGGTAATGATGAAATTGCAGATTTAACAAAATCTTTCCAAACTTTCCAAGAATTCTTTATGACAAATGATAAAATCAAATCCTACTACCAAAAAGAATTAGAAGTCAAGCTAGATGAAAGTGCCAACTTTAAAAAAGCATTAGATGAATCATCTAATGTTTCTATTACTGATGCTGATGGTATTATTCTTTATGTAAATGATAAATTTAAAGAAGTTTCAAAATATTCTGAAAATGAATTAATTGGACAAAATCATAGGATTCTGAAATCTGGTTTTCACTCTGATGATTTTTACGCAAATATGTGGCAAGTGATTTCATCAGGAAATATTTGGTATGGTGATATAAAGAATCGAGGAAAATATGGAGATGAATTTTGGGTTAAAACAACAATCATCCCCTTTTTAGGCAAAGATGGAAAACCTGTACAGTATATAGCTGTAAGATCTGATGTCACAAATCAAAAACAAACTGAATCAAAACTAATAGACGCGCTAAAAGCTATTCAAAAAACTGATGTTCTAAAAAATGAATTCGCATCAATGATTACACATGAACTAAAAACTCCTCTTACTCCAATTCGAGGTTATTGTGAAATGTTAAAAGAAGACAGTTTAGGAAAATTAACAGATGAACAATTAGAGTGTATTTCTACAATAGACTCTAACGCGTCTCATTTAGAACAATTAATTGCTGATATTCTTGATGCACAAAAATTAGATATGGGACGTATGGTTTTCCACAAACAATCATTTCCTGTAGGTTCATTCTTTACTGATTTAAAGAAAAATCTTCAAACGCTAATGATTCCAAAACAAATTACTTTAACCATAAATCCAATGGAAGAAGGTACTGTATTTTCTGATGAGCAAAGATTAAAACAAGTATTTTACAATCTGGTTAGAAACGCAATTGATTTTGTTGATGTTTATGGTTTAATTGAAATTGGTATAGCGACTAAGGGGAAAGATTCCTTCATATTCTTTGTAAAAGATAACGGAAAAGGAATTTCTGTGGGAAAACAAAAAGATCTCTTCAAAAAATTCTACCAAGTTGATACCACACAGACACGAAGACATGGTGGAACTGGTCTAGGGTTGGTAATCTGTAAAGGAATAGTTGAAGGTCTTGGTGGAAAAATTTGGTTTGTAAGCAAGGAAGGAGAAGGAACTTCATTTTACATTAGTATTCCAAAAGTAATTTCATCAGAAATGGAGGTCATACAAGATGTCTGAAGAGCTCAATCAAACCAATTTTAAGTTAAAAGAACTAGAACAACAAAAAATGATTCTAGAAGAAATTACCCAATCATTAGAGCAAAAAGAATTCAAAAATCAAAAAGTCTTAGATTCTATGAGCCACGAATTTCGTACTCCCCTAGTAATTGTAAAGTCGTATGTTGATCTTATTCTGGAAGAAAAATTTGGAAGCATCAATTATAAACAACATGAAAAACTTGAGCATGTTCAAAAAAATATCGATGTATTAATTGGAGTAATTTTTGAAACCTTAAAAAAATTGGAGAAATCATCATGATTGGCGATTATGAATCTCTAGAACTACTCAGTAAAAGATTTCAAGCTCAAATAATTGCTAATCAAAAACAACTCAACGAACTTCGAGCCAAACAATTTTACAATATGACTGGAGACGACAACAAGGTAAATTTTACAGAAATTAGAAGAAAAACCCAAGACTTCCAACGCAAAGAAAAATCTCAATTAACCATATTAGCAAAAGAGATGAATGAATTGCTAACTGAAAAAATAAAATCTTATGAAGAAGATGAATTGTTTAAAAACAATGAGATATTACAAGAAAAAATTCTTTTAGAAGAATTAGAAAAAGAACACTCCAATCAATTATCTACTGCTTTAAAATTATTGTCTAATGAATTATACTCTCCACTGATATCTTTAATAATTCATGTTGATACACTATTAAAAAAACCAGAGTTATCTGAAAAACAAAAAAATCATTTACAAAATGTCCGACAAAATATCTTGTCTGGATTAAATGCATTTTAATTTCAAAAATTGCCGTTTGGTACTAAAACGGTACTTCATATTTGTGGCATTATGATTTTTACTTAATTATCATGACAGCTTAATAGTAGTGTCATGCTAAAATTATTGCAAAGAAATTTTGACTACAAATCCCAAAATTCGCTATGTGGGGATTTACCATAATTCTGAGTTGATTAGCCAAAACCGTCATGAGTTGATTCCTCTACTGACCGAAGAAGAATCAATGACTAGTTTACGTGGTTCTGTTATTCGTTGGAGTTCAAGAAAACTAATGAAAAAAAATTAGGTTTACCACGTTATGCTATGGCATTATATGATAATCTATATAGGATCACTTTCCCTCTAAATGATGATGACCTATTATTGGTCAGCATTGATTCTAATTGTAACGTGACTGATGTTATTTCAGATATACTTCCTTTGCAGCAAAAATTAATTCATGAATTGTTTACTTGATGTATTTCCTATTTTCTTATCAAATTTAGCCTAAATTCTTTGCAAAATCCACTAAAAGATCTCAAAAACCAAGGTTTTCATTAAATAATACGCTGAAAATAGTGTGAATTGTGGATTTTGTTGACCTATTTCCATTTGCTCCGGAAGTAGGTTATCTAAGTTTAGGTTTAGTTAACTTCATTGGTTCTTTAATCCCATTTGTACCGTTACCTGGATTTTTGTTACTAGCTACAATGGCAGTAGGTGATCAGTTTGACTTGCATGTCTTGGCAATATTATCTGCAGTTACAGCTACTGTTGCAAAACAAATCATCTTCTATGCAAGTTACGGTGGCAGAAAAATTGTCAGTGAAAAGACCAAAAAGAGAATGCGCCCATTTCAGAGATTAGTAAAACGATATGGTGCAGCAGCTGCATTTTTTGCAGCTGCAACTCCTATTCCAGATGATTTAGTATATGTTCCGTTGGGATTAGCAAAGTATGATCCAAAACGATTCTTTATTGCAACACTTACTGGAAAGATTGTTCTAAGTTACACTATTGTATTTGTATCTCATCATCTTGGACTATCCCTAGTTGAGCCACTGCTAGAAAATATTGATGATGCAACACCAGTGTATATTGGAATAATTATCTTTGGTGCAATGATGACTGCAGTTGTTGTCTTATTGTTGCGATTAGATTGGCATCGTATCCTTGGACGATTTGCACCATGGACTCTAGATGAAAACAATGAGGACGAGTATTAGATTTTTATTTTAAAGTTCCACAACTTGTCAGTTGCTTCTTTGATTCCAATTCGAAATGATACCAAAATTTTCTTTGTTTTTATCCCTTCTGTGATGAAAAGTTCTGTATGCTTTGTTAAATCAACACCATATTGCTCTTTTGTAATCTCTAATGCTTGAGTCAGTTTTGCAGGACCGTTTGTGAGGTTTTCCATATTGTACTTTTTTCTATTTTTTTGCATGATCTTGATTCCATTTTCGGGTTCAATTGCACGAATGAGAACAGCTCCTGCAGCAGTTTTTGGATGTCTTGCAACTACATTAAAGCAGTAATACATTCCATAGGTAAAATAGACATAAGCCATTCCCACATTGCCAAACATGGCTTTGTTTCTTTCTGTAATTTTTCTAAATGCATGGCTTGCAGGATCATCTTTGTGTCTGTAAGCTTCAGTCTCTGTAATTATTCCTGAGATTTCTTGTCGTCCTATTTTTCTTACAATCTTTTTTCCCAATAGATCCTTTGCAACTTTAACTGTGTCTTGCTGATAAAATTCCCTAGGAAGAATGCTCAATGTCTATCGTAATCTCTTTACCATTTTTTAATTCTCTGATCAGCTCAAATAGTTTTGCAATATCCATCTTCAAGGTTTCAATTAATCCTTGATTGTAAATAGTTGCAGCTGGATGAACTGTTAGAAAATACAATTGATTGTCTTTTCGTACAACCTTGCCTCTAAATTTAGTAATTTCAGAGCCTCCTAAAATTGAACCAAATGCAGTATTACCTAGAATACAGATTATTTTTGGTTTGATAATGCTGATTTCTTGTTTAAGATACTCTTGACATGTATCTTGTTCTGTACTGTTTGGAACTCTATTGTTTGGTGGTCTGCACTTTACAACATTTGTAATGTATACTGTATCTCTTGTTACGCCTGCTTCTTCTAGAGCAATTGAAAGTTTTTTTCCTGCAACTCCCACAAATGGTTCGCCTTGCATGTCTTCATTTTTTCCTGGAGCTTCTCCAACGAAGATCACATCTGATTGAAGATTTCCTTTACCTGGAACAGAGTTTGTCCTTGTTTTACAAAGATCACACTTTGTACATTCTACTACTTGTCGTCTGATTGTCTCTAGATTCATTAATTCACACTCTTTACTGTTGCAACTCCTCGAATTGATGGTCCACCATTTCCCATTACCATTGATTGCATTGGATCTCCTTTGCCGCAGTTAGTTATCGGCCTTACAGTAAAATCATTCCCACACGCATCAATTGACTCAAAAAATTCTGGTGCTATTCCCATAACAATTACATCCCGTAGTAGGTCAGTTATCTCACCATTTTCAATTTTTTGTGCGTATTGACATGAAATACTCCAGTTGTATCGATTCATGTCAATTGAAGGGATTTTCATATTTGAAATCAGATATCCGTTTTTGATTTCTTTTATCATCTCTGATACATTCCAGTCTCCCTTTCCGATACATGTACAAGCCATTCGAATTAATGGCATAAAACGATAGTTTGTTGCTCTCATGTTTCCAGTAGGACGTGAATCAAAAATTGTCGCAGTCTCTCTGTTTTGCATGTGATTTTTCAAGATCCCTTCTTCAACTAGCGTGGTCTTTTGTGTCTTTACTCCTTCGTCATCATAGTAATACCATCCTAAACTTTCTTTAATTGTTGGATCATCAAACACATTTAGTTTGTCTGACCCTATTTTTTCTCCAATCTTTCCTTTCCACCATGCACCGCCTGCCCATGCCATCTCTTTACCTAAAACTCTGTCAGCTTCTGATGGATGTCCAAGTATTTCATGTGTTAATAATGATGCAAAGTCTGGATTCATTACAACCGTAGCTCTTTCTTCTTTTACAGGTTTTGCATCAATTAGTTGTGATGCTTTGCACGAAATCTCCTTTGCACTAGTTTGAGCTTTGTTAATAATTTTCTCCATTCCCCCTCTTCCTCCTTCTGTAATGTTTACCGATTGTGTTAGTCCTGATTCATGTGCAGTAGCTACCATGTCTATTATTACATCCGTAAAGTTTTGTAAAATTTCTGTATCTTCGCTGTTTACAAAATATTTTGAATTAATTGTATAACGTGGATTAATAATTGATTTGATTATTCTTGGTGTATTAGAAATAATTTTGTTGCATTCAAGTCCAATCTTTGTTAAATCTTCTAGTTGTGGTTTTTGTAAAACTGGAAAATCTATCTTTGTTTTTTCACTAGTATTTGGATAAAAATTGTTTTTGTCTATTGCAAAATGTGAAGAGTTTTTCAGCGCTTTATCTACTACTTCTTTTATCTGTTCAAAAGAATTTGGATTTGTAATTGAGCAAAAAGCCCACGTTCCTTTTTTTAGCCTAATGCCGATGCCTGAATCTTCGTTAGTTCTAACATGCTCAGTTTCCCCGTTTTCGATTAGTACGGACTTGTCCTCTTGATGCTCTGCCCTTGCATCACAATATTGCGCACCTGATTTAGTTGCATACCTGACTGCCTTGTCTGCTAGATCTTGTAGGCTTGAATCCATGCTTTATAAAATATGGAGGTGTTCGTAAATCTTCTGCATCTAATGGTTTGAAATTGCAGGCATTGTAAAGTAATATTCATCTTCAAACTCATAGTCTGATCTATCTTTTTTGTGCAAGAATTCAAAATATTGTGTACAATTCTTGTAAAATTCCTCATTCTTCCTGGTTTCTTTCATACTTTAATTATCTCAAAATGCATTTTTTACAGATAGTGAGTGATTTTAGTTCTGAAAGTTTGTTTAATTTAAGCAGACCCAAGAGCAGATTTTGTTGCCTCTTTTGGCAATGTAAATGAAAATGTTGAACCCTGATTTGGAATGCTCTGCACAGTAATTTCTCCTAAATGATTATCAATAATTCCTTTACATATTGCAAGACCTAATCCACTTCCTCCTCTTTCTCTAGTAAGTGTGGCATCAACTTGATAGAATTTTTTGAACAAGTCTTTTTGTTTATCTTTTGGGATCCCTACCCCATTATCTTTGACATTTATCTTTATTTTTGAAGGTAGATCTTCTACGGTCACTTCAATTTTTCCAGAGTTTGGTTTTACTGCAATCAAACTATTTTTAATCATATTTGTAAGTACTTGTTTTATTCTTTCTGAATCATGAGGAATTATAATGTCTATTGGATTGGAAATAAGTTCAACTCTGTTTTTTTCAAATTCTGGCCTCAACGTCTCAACTGCTTTATCTATTGTAGATTTGATATTCCCATTTTCTTTTTTCATCTTTAGCTGACCTAATTCTAATTTCTGTGCATCAAGCAAATCTGAAATAATATCTAACAATGTCTCAGAACTAGATTTAATGATTCCAATTCTTTCTCTTTGTTTATCAGTTAATTTTCCCAAGTGTTCACTCAGTAAAATATCTGAATATCCTTGAATTGGGACCAGAGGTGTTTTTAATTCATGTGTAATCATTGCAAGAAATTCGTCTTTTGCAATATCTGTTTTTCTTGCTTCTTCTTCTTTTTCCTTAATTGTATTAGACATTATGTTGAATGTGTTCACCAAATCTCCAACTTCATCTGTTGATTTGTATTCTAACTTTTCTCCATACTGTCCTTCTTTAATTTTAGACAATCCTTTAGTAATCAATTCTAACGGTGAAAGTGATTGTCTGACAGTAAATAACACTATAAAGAAAACAGCGATATCTATGGTCAATAATACTTGAATGATTGTTTGTTCTTCTGCTCCTTGTTTTGCAAGTTCCTCATTCCATAATTCTAACAACTTATCAACATTAATGCTAACTTGCTCTTTGTCTGTATTCATAATTGTTTTAAATTTATTGAAATCTGGTGATACTAATCCTGTTTCTTCAACAATTTTCATTCTTGTACTCATTGATTCCCATAATGGATCTATTTTTCTTAGTGATTGTGAATTTTCTCTTGGAATGGGAATTAGTTCTTCATGTTCTTTATTTACACTTCCTACGTCAAGATCTTCTGTAGAAATATTGAGTAATTTTCTAATACCTATTTCAAATATTATCTCTTTCTTTGCTAGTTCCGTACGTGTGTTTTCTTCTTCTCCAATTTTAAGGAGTAATGTTAGTTGTCCTATTTCTTGTGAACATTCAGATAATTCTTTTGCAATTTGTTTGTGTCTGTTATAATCTCTATCTAACGGTTCTAACTCTCTTGTTAAATCATTTGTGAGTAAAACCAATTCACTATTTTTCTGTAAAATGTAGTTCATAGCATCTTGCGCCGTTGGATTAAGAATCGATGATTCTTTTACTTTATTTGCAGATTCTGTAAATGTTTTCCATGTCTTTTTTAAATTACTAAATTCTGATTTCATTTGATCTGGAATTTTACTTATTTTGTGTCCATGTAATGTTCCCCCATTTTCAATTACATTCATTTCATTATCTGTGTATTGTATCTCTTCTGCAAACTTTTGTTTATCTTCATCATTTCCGTTTGCTACTGAAATTGCAAATGATGATATGGCTTCTGCAGCTACTTTGATGTCTGATGCTTCAATAATTGCATTAGATTGTGCAGTGTTTGCTGCTTCCCCTTGATAAACCAAAAATAAGTTAACTGTTGCTACTACAATTAAAACTGAAATTAATAGATATGTTTTACTTAGAATCTTCACAATCTCCAAATTCTACCATAGAGTATAAAAATAATGGTAAATTTTGTTTCATTGTATTACCATGTCGGACGAATTTATTTCACTTGCAACAAAAGAAATTAATGAAGAAATTTCTGGTATTGAAATCATTTTGAATTCATGTAAAAACAACGATGATGTAAACAAAAATTCAGCTCAAATTCAAAGACATACTCATAAAATTAAGGGATTGGCTCCAATGATGGGAAAAGAAGAACTTGGAGAATTATCATCGCATCTTGATACTATGTTAAAAAAAATAATCGGTGGCAATCAAATTCAAGAAATTTTTGAAATTTTAACGGAATCCATTAATCAAATGAAAAATTCAATGAATGAGCCTAATTCAGATCTAAATCCAATTACAAATAAAATCAAACAATATTTGTCAAATCTTTGATGATGAATATCTTTTATATTCAAACATTTACGAAAAAATATGGCAAAAATTCTCATTGCTGATGATTCTGATGCAATACGTTTAGTGTTAAAAGATATTTTGTCTATTGGTGAACATGAAATACTTGCTGAAGCAACAGACGGTACAGAAGCTGTTGAATTTTATCAGAAACATTCTCCTGATATTCTACTTCTTGATTTAGCTATGCCCAAAAAAGATGGTCTTACAGTTGTAAAAGAAGTAGTGGAATATGACCCTAATGCAAAAATTATTTTGATTACTGCAAGCGATGATCAAAAAGTAATTAATGAATGTCTGACACAGGGTGCAACATCTTATATCTCAAAACCATTTGATTTTAACAGTGTTTTAAAATCTATTTCAGACATTACAGACAATTAAATTCTTTATTCTTAGATGATTTAAGAAAACAATTTAGGGAATAAATCTATAAAAAAAGTCGATCAAAATTTGTCAAAAATTGTAGCTGATACTAGCGTTATAATTAATGGGCAATTAATTGCTCAGATAGAAGCAGGTTCAATAAGAAATTCTGAAATTATTGTTCCTCAAGCTGTTTTTGATGAGTTACAATCTCAAGCTTCTAACAAAAAAGAACAAGGGTTTGTAGGATTAGAAAAAATTCGAAAACTCAAAGAATTGTCTGGCAGTTATGGTTTAGAGATAGTTTTGAAGGGTTCCCATCCGTCAACTGAGGATATCAGACTTGCAGGAAGTGGTAGAATTGATGCGTTAATTACAGATATGGCAAAACAAAACAACGCAGTTCTTTATACTTCAGATAATGTTCAACATCTAGTAGCTCAGGCTGAGGATGTTGAAACTGTATTTCTAAAATCTGTCAAAAAAGATGAAAAATTAGAATTTCTAAAATTTTTTGATAGTGAGACAATGAGTGTTCATCTCAAAGAAAATCAAAATCCTTTGGCAAAAAAAGGAAAACCTGGAACATTTTCTTTAACTACACTTAGTGATGAAGTTCTCTCACATGATTACTTAGAACAAATAGCTTCGCAAATTTTAGATGTAGCAAATGTATCTGATTCAAGTACAATTGAGATTTCAAAGACTGGAGCATCTGTAATTCAGCTTGATGATTACCGAATTGCAATTACCCATCCTCCTTTTTCTGAATCATTTGAGATTACTATTGTTCATCCAATTGTAAAATTATCTCTTGACGATTATGAGATTTCTGAAGAACTAATGAAACGTTTCTCCGATAGAGCTGAAGGAATTGTTATTTCTGGAGCTCCAGGCTCTGGAAAAAGTACTTTAGCATCAGGTCTTGCAAATTTTTATCATGCCAAAGGAAAAATTGTAAAAACATTTGAATCTCCAAGAGATTTGCAAGTTGATCCTGGAATAACTCAGTACAGCAAACTTGATGGTAGTTTTGATAATACTGCTGACATCTTGTTGCTTGTTCGTCCTGATTATACAGTATTTGATGAAGTAAGAAGACGTGAGGATTTTAGAACATTTGCAGATTTGCGATTAACTGGAGTTGGAATGGTTGGAGTAGTTCATGCAAATTCTCCACTAGATGCTATTCAACGGTTTATTGGAAAGATTGAGCTTGGTATAATCCCAAATGTGTTAGATACTGTAGTCTTTGTTAAAGATGGAAAAATCGAAACAGTCTATGATCTAGAATTAAAAGTCAAAGTTCCATCTGGTATGACTGAATCTGACCTTGCAAGACCTGTTATTGAGATTCGAAATTTTGCAGACAATGTACTAGAGCATGAAATCTATACTTTTGGTGAAGAAAACGTTATCGTTCCTGTATCAAAAAGAGCTCAAAAAGTTGGACTCGAGAAACTAGCAGAAGACAAAATACGAGATACTTTCAAAAGATATGATCCTAATGCTCAAGTCGAAATTATATCTGATAACAGAGTAAAAGTTTTTGTTGATGAGCAATATATTCCATCTATTATTGGAAAGGGAGGTTCAAATATCAATGAGATTGAAAAATTCCTTCAAATTCATGTTGATGTAGAGCAAAAAAATTCGGAGCACGTTTCTAATATTACAAACGATTTACCATTTACTTTTTCAGAATCAAAGACTGCGTTACTTCTAACTGTAAGTAGAGAATACACTTCAGTGCATGCTGATATTTATGTTAATGACAAATACGTCACATCCGTTAGAATTGGCAAGAAAGGTCAGATAAAAATTCCAAAACGTTCTGAGGTAGCAAGAAATCTAATGAAACTTGCATCATCACAAAACGACATTCAAATATTTCTTAAAGATTTTTAAAATTCTCAATAATCTTTGAATTTGCTTTTAGGAAAGTAATAAATTTTCTTAATTGTTTTATTGTCTTTGGGTTTAGATGATGTTCTATTCCTTCTATGTCTTGATTTGCAGTGTCATAACCTATTCCTAATATTTCAAAAAATTCTAGTAAAATTCCATGTTTTTGTCTAATTCCTTCTGCAATTTCTGTACCTTTATCTGTTAGATTGATTCCATGATACTTTTCATACTCCAAATATCCTCCTTCATCTAGTCTTTGCAACATCTTTGTAACACTTGGTGCACTTACATTCAAGTATCTTGAAATATCTAATGTTGTGGCATAGCCTTTCAATTCTACTAATTCTGATATGATTTCTAAATAATCCTCCATTCTTGTACTAGAACTGGTTCTTCCTGATTTGTGAGCTGCCTTGATAGAATCTAATCTCTTGGAGTTTTTAGGTTTCATGTGATCTTTGTATTTACATTTAATCTAGTATAATTGGATTATCTCATCACATTTTGTTACTCTTTGTTGACTTGAAAGTAATCGATGTTGATCATCGAATCTTAACTAATTTCTTCTAAATTATAGGCTGGAATGGTTGATCTCTTAAAGGAACGACTAGAAAAATTACAAAAAATGAAAGCTTCTGCTCACCGCAGAGCTAGTCTGTATACTGATATTGCAAAAATAGACAATAAACACACTTCCAGCTCATTAGGTGCACTACATAAAGCTCCAGCTCCTGGCAAAAAACTCCAAAAAATTGGATTTTTGATGTTATGGGTTCCAGAACCTACTGGTGTTACTTGTGCAATTGGAGGGCCGATGATAGTTGCAGGACGTTATCTTGATAAAAAATACAACGGTGCCACAATTCACGATATTGGTCATGAAACAAAAAACACTATGTCCTCAATTAGTGATTTTAAAAATTCTGTAATGTAACCCTCTTAGTTTTAAAAATCATATTTCCCAGAAATCCCTTTCTACTAATCCTCTTTTTCCGTGATTAGATCGTGATTAGATGCTTTGTCTAGTGTATAATTGCAAAATTTGCAGTGCTATCCCCAAATTGGATACAAATTACATTGCAATAACCTCTTGTTTAATTGAAATCAATCCTAAATCATTTTCTTGTCATACTACCGCTGTCTGATTTGTCATGCTATAATGGAATCCCCATACAAGCTGGAATTGCATCTACGAATTCGGCACAAGTGGAAGTAGCAATAATCACGATCAAGTTAATGTATCAGTTTATAACTTTATGACGTGTTGTTTGGGCGCAAAAAAGAAGGCGAGAAACTAATTGGAAATAACAATTTCAAAGATGTGTTTTACAAATATGAAAATTCCAAAGACAATGCAGAAAAAATAAAAATTCATCTAAAGAATATTTCATTTTATCTTGATACAACACATAAAGTTCATTATGGAAAATAGAAAATGAAACTAGCAATCACTGCAATTATCGTTCTTTTATTATTTGTTGCAATCTTTGTGGTTCCCTTTGTTGATAAATTCCAAACATTTAACTGCATTACCACTCCATGTGAGATGCCAAAAATTACAATTGCACAAAAGATTTGGCAGTCATATACAGAATCTGTTGAACAAATTAAAAAAATTCCTGATACTCTTCCAGAAGGAGCCATGGATGATGTAATAGATACAATGCCTGAAATTAAAATTCCAGAAATTTCTTTAACATCACCTACTCAAGGACCAACATGTTCTGGAACCGCCAGATGTGTCACAGGAACTGTAACTAGAATTATTGATGGCGATACCCTCAAAGTTGATAACCAACCAATTAGATTTGCACTATCGTCTGCTCCTGAACTTGACGAGTTTGATGGTGGAGAGGCAAGAAATCTAATTGATAACAGATGTCCCCCTGGCTCTTTGGCTACAGTTGATGAAGATGACGGTCAGCCAGGCGGCAGTTATGGCAGAATTATTGCAGTCGTTTACTGTAATGGATACAATCTAAATTCAGAATTACTTGATGCAAATTTGGGTTACATACCTCCAGGATTTTGTGTAAACAGCGAGTTTGCAGATGAGCCTTGGGCCATTAAACATGGATGTTAAAGGAATTCTTAAGTTAATACAAAATTTAGAAAAGTAGTGAGGCATGTAATAATTATCTCAATAGCATTTGTAATGTTAATTCCACAAGCATTTGCAGAAATCTATCCTGACTTGGCAGTAAAAGTAGAGACAGTAGCTGAGAATCTTTCAATCCCATGGAGTATTGATTTTGCATCAGATGGTAGAATATTTTTTTCTGAAAGAACAGGAGTGTTGCAAGTAATGGATAATGGGATACAAAAACAAGTCATGTCCCTTGATGTTGGAGGAGGAGAAGGCGGAATGCTTGGAATTGCACTTGATCCTGACTTTGAATCAAATCACTACATCTACATTTACTATACATACAATGATTTACTATCAACTAAAAATAAACTAGTACGATATGTAGAATCAAATAATTCTCTAATTGAAGACAAGATTCTACTTGATGGTATTCCAGGTGCTGCATACCATGACGGAGGCAGAATAAAGTTTGGACCAGACGGCAAACTATACATCACAACAGGGGATTCTGGGGATCCTGATTTGTCGCAAAGACTAGATTCACTTGCAGGAAAGATTCTTCGAATCAATTCTGATGGAAGCATCCCTAAGGATAACCCATTTCCTGGTTTTGCAGTGTATTCGTATGGACACCGCAATCCACAAGGAATTGACTGGGACAAATCAGGTAATCTAGTATCAACTGAGCACGGGCCATCTGGATGGCGTGGAGTAGGCCATGATGAGATTAATCTAATTCAAGGAGGTGCAAACTATGGTTGGCCTGATGTAATTGGCGATGAGACAAAAGATGCAATGACTAGTCCTTTGTTGCATTCAGGAGATGATACGTGGGCACCATCGGGGGCTGCATTTTATTATGGAGAGCAAATCCCGCAATGGAATGGAAAATACTTTGCTGCATCCCTTAGAGGCCAGAGCCTACTTGCAATTGACTTTGATTCAGAGTATGATGTAGTCTCTTTTGAGAAATTATTTTTAGGTGAATATGGGAGACTGCGAGATGTAGCAAGTGGACCAGACGGTTTGTATATTTTGACTAGCAATCAAGACGGACGTGGCATACCCGCCATTAATGATGATAGAATTCTTCGCATTACAACACTTTATGATACTAAGACAATTCCTGATTGGGTAGAAAATATTTTTGCCTGGCACAAGCAAGAAAAAATCTCAGAGTATGAGATGAGAAACGCAATAAGTTACTTGATTGAACAAAAGATACTGATGGTAAATTAGATGAAATCAGTATTAGAATGAATAAATTATTTTGTAGATTATATCTGAAATGTTTGTTCATTTGAACAAACAAATTCACCATTTTACAAAATTTAGGCGTGAATTGGATTCAAAATATTGCCATTTCAGTAGTAACTCCGCATTATATACTTGCCCTTAAGTAATTTTTTGCCGTACAGGCGTATTCTGGAAGTAAATTCCATCTAGTTACACCCAAATCCAAGACAAATTTTTTTTGGAAACTAATCTATGATTGTTATTTTTTAAAACCAACGGACTAATACACAAATTAACGTATTTTAAAAGGAATCTTAGAAATTAATTCATGACCACAAGAACTCAAGCATTGGTGCCAATTACTATTGCAGCTGTAATTATTGGAATTGTAGGTTTGATGTCTCTCCCAAGTGAAAGTAAATTAGAATCAGTTGAATTTCCTGTTGGTACAATCAAAGTTGATGATGTGCCGCTTGAAGTACAGATAGCTGATACTGAACCAAGACGTGTTCGTGGTTTGATGTTCCAAGATCAACTTACTTATGATCAAGGGATGATCTTTGTGTTTGATGAACCAGGACTTTATTCTCTATGGATGCTTAACATGCAATTTTCCTTAGATATGATCTGGTTTGATGAAAATGGTAAAGTAGTTCATATTGAAAAAGATGTTCCTCCATGTAAAGCAGCTTTGGAAATTGCAACTTGTCAAAGTATCGTGCCTGACGGTGAAGCACTTTATGTTCTTGAAGTCACCTCTGGATTTGTTGATCAAAAAAACATTACAAAAGATTCTATTTTGCATATCATTTCAATTTAGAATTGCAAAAACTTATCTTTGAATATAAAAATTTGAACTCATGAACAAGTTATTCATTCCAATTTTAATTGGTATTGCAGTTGTTATCGGCGTATCTTTATTTTCTATTACTGAAGAATCTCCTCAACCACAACCTGACTCAATTTATGATACAGGTTTTACTTATTATGATATCGAAACAATTCAAACAACTTTAGCAGAAAAAAATATCATTGTGTCTACACCAACTGCAATAACTGATCATACAATAAACCAATATTGCACATATTTTGAAAAAGGTTTGCCTAGAACTGTTGAGTATTGTACCACTACTGCTGTGATAGATTCTCAAGGAAATAATTTGGGCAATATCAACATGGGTGGTGATACAAATTCTCCAATTTTAGCCATAGCAAACCTTGAAACTTCAACTTTAGAATCAAACAAAGATGATGTTTTAGCAGTATTTGAAACCATGATTAAAACACTTGTTTGTGATTGCTGGGAAGAAAAAAAATCTGATGATTTGGAATCAATTGCTGCATGGCTAGAGGCCGTTCATACTTTTTATTATGATTCTGATGAGCGTAATGTAAAATCCAAAGTTGACGATTTAACAAACTCTGAAATACTTTTGGAAATTACTCCTAAAGGAAATTCTGTCTTGCAGACATTAATTATTCTAAAGTAGTCTAATTATATACTGCAAAATTCTTTGATTGACGAATTACGATGATTGATCAATTATGGCTTATCCCTTTAGGATTTGCAGCAGGAGTCTTGGGTTCTATGATAGGGCTTGGAGGAGGAATAATTGTTGTTCCTGTATTAACTTTTTTAGGATTTCCTCCTACTACTGCTGCAAGTAACAGTCTTTTTGCTGCATTAAGTAATGCAATAGCATCAACAATCTCATATTCTAGACAAAAAAGAATTGAATATTCATTAGGTCTAAAACTTGGGTTACTGTCAATTCCTGGAACCATTTTAGGTGCAATTGTTTCCACCGATGTGACTCCTGATATTTTCAAAATATTGTTTGGATTTGTATTGATTGCATCTGCAGCTTATATTTTCTTGAGAAAAAAAATTGAGACAAAAGAAAAAACAATCTCTAAACAGATGATGGTTTTTGCAGTGGGTGCTAGTTTCTTTGCAGGAATCATATCTTCATTTTTTGGAATAGGTGGGGGAATAATCTTTGTACCGTTAATGGTAGTTGGAATGGGAATGGCAATGAAAAAAGCTGCTCCTACATCTCAATTGATCTTGTTGTTTGTATCATTATCTGGAGTGATAACTCATAGTGTGTTAGGTCATCCTGACTTTCTCCAAGCAGGATTTTTAGCAATTGGTTCTTTTGTTGGTGGATTAGTTGGCGCAAGATTATCAATTGATATCAAAGAAAGATATTTGCAAATCCTAGTCTCTGTTGTAATTTTAATTGCAGCTATGAAGCTCTTCTTTGATTCTATCTCCAACTCTATGGGATTTTAGCCTCAAATTTTTTTGGCGCTTTTATACTGTTTTTGTAATGTATAATGTTCATTAGATCATCGATCTGATGGCTGGGGAGACTAGTCGGCTCTCCGGTTTTAAATTTAGAAATGAAAGTATGATTTCTACGTCTCTGTTAAATACAAATCCCCCAAATCATACTTATGACAAAACTGTTCATTCCTGTAAGGCCCTCAAGAAGAAACAACGACGAATTTGAAGATTAATTTTTAATTTAACGTGGCGGTTCTTTTTTGATCCTATAGATATTTTTCTTTGAGAGAATAATTGCTTCTCCTTCCTGAGTAGTTCCTTCATAGTCTACTGCAATTTTTCCAAACTCTTCATCAATGTCGTCTTTATCTGAAATTGTAAATTTTAATTTCAAAACTTGATCAACGTATAATGGTTTGAGAAATCTAGTTGCTCTGTTTTCCCACTCTGGATCTCCGTCAGTTCCTAAAAAAATTATATGATTTCCATAAATTTGACTTAGTCTTGTAAACTCTCCTTCCATTCTTGACAGAATTGCTCTTCCTGAAACAATTTGTTCTCCTTTCCGTTTATCTTCCAAGAATGCGTTTCTAACTCTTGAGAAATTAAGATACTCTTCTAACTCTTTTTCTGAAATACTACACGTAGAATAAAATGCGTCTCCTACTCTGAACTCTGAAAATTTTTTCATCCTTATCTTGATTCATCAACACAGAAAGTGACTTCAGCTGATGAAGATGCACTATCTGATACTAGGAAATTAATTGCATCTGCAATTCTTTCATTGCTTGGTTCTCCACCTGCTACGGTGCCCGGAAATACTGTAAACATTCTAATTTTTGATTTTAGTACGTCACTTAATTCTTGGTTCACTGTTGTTGTAAATGGTCTTAACGCTCCTCTGAAAACCTCTACTTGAGCTCTTTGTGTTCCTGTAACTTTTCTTCCAACAGGCAAATCTGGACCAATTATCATGATTGCTCCACTTGCATCTTTGAAAAGACGTGGATCTTTGCCTCCACCTGGAACAAACTGTTCAAGTGCTCTTTGTGCTATCGTTGCTGGAGTTAAAATAAATTTTACAGTAAGATCTTCCCAACCTGCTCTTGATAATTCTGTCAATTTTCCTATTTCTGGTAGTTTTCCTGTAATGTGAATTACCGCTAGAATCTCACCAATGTTTGTTTTAGCTGTGTTTAACCATCTTTCAACTTCCTCAGGATTTGTGATATCGACCACATGAGCATGGTATTTACCACTAATGTACTCCTGAAGTTCAGTTGGAGTTGATTGTGAAATGAAACATGCAACTTTTCCACCATTTTTTTCGACATGTTGTGCCAAAAATTCAACTCTTTCAGCATCTGCTTTGTCCGTTGCATCAATTGTAAATACAATTGCTTTTCCTGCAAAGTTAGGTTGATGAACTCCTGGTGTTGTAGTTCCAATATGTGGTTTTACTGGATAAAATACTCTATCTCCTGGAATTACTTTTCCATTTAGAATTTTTGCTATTTCATCATCACACAAATTGAGAACTGATTCGGCAACTTGTGATTGTGATAAAAATTCTTGATTTGCAATCATATGTGATGTGTTGTTTTGAACTTTTTCCGCAATAGTTTGAATCTTGTTTAATAGATTTGTAAACGTCTCATTTACTTTAGACACATCTTTTCCATTTGCTAGCTTTTCGGCAGCCTTTGCAATTCCTTCTTTTACTGTATTTTCATCTTCTCCTAATAATGGAAGTAATTCTTTGTTTGCTGCATCTACTTCTATTGGACTCAAATCTTCAAATCCACTAACTCTCATGAATTCTGATGCAGCTTTTGGATAAACTGTTTTGTAAATTCGATCAGAGTGTACTGGTCCTGGATTTGTTGCAATGGATATGATTCCTTTGTCTGTTAACTCCCATGACATTGCTTCAGCTAATCTGTTCTTTGCGCCTTGAGATGCAGTGTATGGACTTCTAAATCTGTAAGGTCTTTGCTCTAGTGGTCTTTCTTCAGTAAAGAAAGTTGAGATTGTAATTATCTTTCCCCCTTCTTTCATAACTTTGAGTGCTTGTACAGATCCCCAAAAAGTACCTGTTAGATGTATTCTGATAGTGCTTTTGAATTCATCTATTGGTGCATTTGAAAAACATGTGACAGGACCTGAAACTCCTGCATTATTAATTATGTAATCAATTACAACATTATCATTTTTTAGCGCATCAAACATGTTGTTCATTGCTGTTTCATCAGATACATCTACTCCTGCAAAAATTCTAACTGATGCGTTATTGCCCTGAGGTACTTTTCCTTCTAATTCCTTTGCAGCTTCTTCTAGTGGTTCTTTTCTTCTTCCAAGAATAATTACACTTGCACCATTTTCAATAAATTTTGTAGCAATGGCTTTTCCAATACCTGTCCCACTACCTGTAACCAGAGCAACTTTGTCTTGAAATTTCAGCATAGATAAACTGTCAAAACTTTTGTGATATTTAATTGGATTGATTCATGTTGCAATTTTTTTCTTGATATCTTTATTTGTGGGTATGATTCATGATTTTTAATGCATGATACAGAGTCTGATACATTTGTCTATCAAACATGGCCTGAAAAATTTAGTGTAATGTTAAAGGAGATCGGAGTGGACTCTGAACCAAAAGAAATTGGAACAGACGATTTAGAAAAAGGTGATTACTATAGTAGATATTTTGCTCATACAGCTAGAATGATAACTAATAGAGGATGTCTTGACGTCAAAAACTCAAACATTGACGCAATACAAATTGTTCAAAAGGGATAAAAATGCAAGATCCAAATCCGCAACCTTGGGGGGCAATGGACAGATATCAGGCCCATTTTATTGTAAGAAAAGATGTTGGTACACAAGTTGGAAACTATGTTGCAAAAACAAAACTTACAACGAGGGGTCATTTTGCTGCAAAGACAGTTGAAAAAGTTTCATGGAATGGTCCTGGCAGTTTAGCTACAAAACTCAATGAAGACGTTGAACTTAATGAAATGATTGCAAAACAATCAGTAAAGGCTGCTACTATCTATGTAGAACCTACTGAGGGAGCTGTTAGAATCAGAGGCAAATGGGACAATCATCTTGCATTTGGAATAACCAAAGAGATGTTTGAAATTTATGATAAAATAGCTGGTCACATTAAGACAATCTAGGCCTTCCACCAATCTAAAGCAAGAAAATCTACTTTGTCTTTACCTTTGGGAATTGCTAAAATGAATTGTTTTCTTACTGTTGTTGCAAGTCGTCCTGCAAGAACAATTCCTGTAGATGTAATTAGTTCACTTCTATTGTAAACTTGAACCAAGTATGGTGCATGATCAATTCCTGGACCTTTTTCATAAACTGCAAAATCACAACCAAATTTTATTCCTGGATTTATAATATATCCTTTGTCTCTGAAATTTTTGTAAACTAGATATTTTTTGTCAAAGTCATGATACTCGTTTTTGCAAATCTCAATCATTTGCTTAACTGTTACTTTGTGTTTTGATTTGTTAATTGTAATTTTTTTATTTTCTAAAAGATATAACCCTTCAATTAGATCTAAAATTAACGGAACATCTATTTCTTCAATTTTTGGTTTTGGCATTCCAATAGGTTTTCCATAATATCCTTGACTGAAAAGTTTACGTGAATCTTTGATATTCCAAACAATAATCCTATTCTCAATTAATTCAGATTTCATCATTTTTTCCAAACACTAAGTGTATATGAATTCTCTAGTGGTAATGTATTAAAAATAAAGTAAAAATTAAGAAAAGTGAATTTTCTTAAAGGCTTAGTGCTAGCAATATAAAAGAATCTGATACGCGTTGACATTTGTCTGCCATCTCTTCAATTCCTTCTATGACATCTTTCATCAACATCAATTCCTTTGTGTTTGTTACTTCAGTTAGAAGTTTTAGTGTGGCTTGTCTGTATTTGATGTCTATTTCTCTTTCAATCGTTTGTGTCTCTTGCGCCAATTCAATTGCGCTTGCAGTATTCGTGTTAAGACTCCGAATGATCTCATTTAGTTTGTATACTTCATCTACAACTAGTTCAATCAATTTTGTTACGTCTTTGTCAAGTTTTGCGCTCTTTAGTGTAGTTGGTTTTACGTTTGAGAGTTTGAATGAAATACCTGTGATGTATCCTGCAATTTCATCCATTGTATATGCTGTATTGAGGAGGTTTTCTCTATTCATAATCAATCCTCCTACATCTGCTACTTCTCGTGTGATCTTTCGTCTTAGATTTTCTACTTCTTCTTCTATGGTAGAAATTTGTTCAATTGCATTTTTGATTCCTGTCTTGTCTTTTTTCATCATAAGTTCAGGAAGTGTTGCAAGTTCTCTGGCGGCATTTAGAATTCTATTAATCTCGTCTTGTAAAACTGCTATAGCCTTTCTTTTTGCTTGAACTTCAAGCTCTCCGCTATACATAACAGAA
>JBHHZR010000007.1:0-52396 GCA_046758125.1 Candidatus Nitrosopumilus sp.
TAGAAAATACTATCAATGAGATCCGTAAGCGCAGTGGCGCAGTAACGGCTTTCAACAAAGATAAAATTTCAAATGCCATATTCAGGGCATTGGCAGCCACCTCTAAAGCCGATCGTGGTCTAGCCGATCAACTTGCAGATAAAGTAGTTAACAAACTAGTAGAACAAGGATTTACAAGCTCTAGAACACCTACAGTTGAAGATATTCAAGATATTGTAGAGTCAACTTTAATCGATAGTGGAAACAGCGATATTGCAAAAGCATACATCGTTTATCGACACGAGAGAAGAAAATTACGAGACGAAAAGATGAAAGTCTTGAATTTAAAATCACTTGATCCAGTTTCTAAAAAGTTTGATTTGAATTGTCTCCGAGTCTTAGCATCAAGATATCTTTTCAGAAATGGAAAAAATGAGATCATTGAATCTCCAACTCAAATGTTTGAAAGAGTTGCAATTCTTGTAGGAATTGGTGATATTCTATATGATGCACAAATCTATGATAAATCAGGAAACTCGCATCAAGATGTAGACGAAGCAAATTCTTATCTTGAAAAACTAGATGCATTTGATTACACGTTCAAAATAGAAGATTACTATCTAAACAAGTGGCATTTCAGATCTCTGATCAATCACTATGTAACACTTGCAAACAAAAATCAAATGAAGATTAGCTTCAAAGAACTTTTGACATTACTAGCAGCAAAGAAGCTTGATAATTATGCAGATAAAATTGCAGAGTACTTTGAACTGATGACTTCACAAGACTTTTTGCCAAATTCACCAACAATGATGAATGCAGGTGGAAGATTAGGACAACTATCTGCATGCTTTGTACTTGGAATGAAAGATGGTATGGAGCAAATTATGAAATCCACATCTGATGCAGCATTAATCTTCAAATCAGGCGGTGGAGTAGGAATAAACTACTCTGATCTTCGTGAGGAAGGCGATATTGTAGCATCAACTTCAGGTGTTGCATCTGGTCCGGTCTCATTTATGAATATCATCAATACCGTGACTGAAGTAGTCAAACAAGGAGGCAAAAGACGTGGCGCAAATATGGGAATAATTGAAGCATGGCATCCCGACGTTGAAAAATTCATTACAAACAAAACAGAACCAGGTGTTTTAGAGAACTTTAACGTAAGTGTTGGCATTTGGGAAGACTTTTGGCACGCACTTGTTAACACAGCTGATGGAAACTATGTCTTACGTAGTCCCCGTGACAAAAAACCTGTCAAAGAAGTCAATGCACACCAGTTAGTTGATCTTATCGCATTATCTGCATGGAAGAGTGCAGAACCTGGATTGATCTTCTTTGATCAAATTAATAAATACAATGTATTTGCAAAAGCTAGACAAGCACCACTAAGAGCAACAAATCCATGTGGTGAACAAAGCCTCTATCCATACGAATCATGTAACTTGGGTTCTATCAACTTGGTAAATCTTGTCAAGAGACAAGCAGATGGAACTTATGAATTTGATTGGCAAAGATACGAAGAAACAATCAGAAAGACAACAAGATTCCTAGATAACATCATTGATGTAAATCATTATCCTGTAGAAGAAATCAATGTGGCATCAAAAGAATCTAGAAGGATTGGACTTGGAGTTATGGGAGTTGCTGATCTCTTATACAAACTAAGAATTCCTTATAACTCTAAAGAGGGATACGAACTTCAATCAAAACTAGCTGAAGCGCTAACTTACTATTCAATGGAAGAAAGTGTTGCACTTGCTAAATCTCGTGGTGAATTTCCACTTTGTTCAAAGACAGAATATCCAGAAGGAAAGATTCCAGTTGCAGGATACTATGAGAGACCAAAAGAATCTCACTCCTATGAATGGGATGCACTAATTGAGAAAATCAAGAAGTATGGTATTAGAAATGTTCTAACTACCACAGTTGCACCAACTGGTACGCTTTCTATGATTGCAGATTGTTCAAATGGAATGGAACCTGCATTTGCTCTTGTATTTGAAAAGAGAGTAACTGTTGGAAGATTCTTCTATACAAACAAGATTGTTGAAGAAGTTCTAAAAGAAAATGGTCTTTACACAGATGAGATTCTTGAAAAGATTGCAGACAACTACGGTTCACTAAAAGGAATTGATGAAATTCCAAAGTGGATGCAAGATGTCTTTGTTACAGCAATGGATATTCATTGGGCTGATCATCTTATGGCTCAAGGAGTTTGGCAAGACTGGATTGGAAATGCAATCGCAAAAACAATCAACATGCCATATGATGTAACTGCAGAAGATGTAAAATCTGCATATCTATTAGCACATGAACTAGGACTGAAAGGAATTACCGTTTACCGTGACGGTTCAAGACACAAACAAGTTCTTCACATGACAAGTGAAAATGCCGAAAAAACATTTGATGTTTTACCAAGTGAACACATAACTGATTATGTGACATCAACAATCACAAACCCATACATCAAATCTCAAGTCAATGCTGCATTAGCATTAAAAGTTCATGACGAAGAAATCAAAAATGAACCTCAAGTTCATGAAGAAGTTTCAGAAGATCGTCTATGTCCAACATGTAAAAATAGTCTAGTCTTTGTAGAAGGTTGCAGTATCTGCATTGAATGTGGATACAGCGGTTGTACTTCTGGATAACAGAATCACAACTTTTTTACTTTCTTTTCTTTTTCAACCCATATGGATAAAAAAATTCTAGGCGTGGGTGTAGGCGTAGCAGTAATTATTGCAATCGCTGTAGTTTTGGGTGTTCCTAGTACAGAAATTATCACTAAACAAACTAATGAAAAAATAGGTCTTGTAATTAATTCTCCTAGTCAGTCAGTATCACTACAACAAATTGATGAAATCTTTTCAGATGCCTCATCAACTGGAATTGGTAGAAGTAATGTGTACTTGTTCTGGAATCTTATCGAACCACAACGAGGAGAATTTGATTGGCGTCAATCAGATTTAATGATGGGATTAAATGAAAAAAATGATCTAAAAGTTACATTGTTTTTTTCAGTAATTAACGGAGAAACGCTAGGTCCATTTCCTAATTGGATTGGAAAGCCATCGCTTAATTCCTTAGGAGAAGAAAGACTAGTTAATGTTCTTGATGCAATTCTTTCAAGATACAATATCATAGATACTGTAATTATTAGTGGTGAAACAGAATCTCAATTCAGATACTATGAACAGAACATTCCTGTATACAAAGAACTATTTTCTGGAGCATATGAAAAGCTAAAAGAAAAACATACTAATGTAAAATTTGGAAATTCATTTGCATTACATAATGTCTTGAACAAGGATCTAACCAATATTGTTAATGATTTAGCAGTAGGTGATTTTGTTGCATTTTCATACTTCCCAGTTGACAGCTTAAATGATATTGTAAAAACTCCTCAAGAAGCTAAAGAAGATTTAGAGAAAGCATTTGAAATTGTACCAAACAAAAAGATTGGATTTTTTGAGATTAGCTGGAGTACTTCTGATTTTGTAGGCGGAAATCCTACTTCTCAAAAAGATTTCATGGAAAAATTGTTTGAGTTTTATTCAGAAAATGAATCTCAGATTGAATTTCTGACTTGGTATAGGCAATATGACAGACCGGAAGGTACCTGTGTCACAGAACAACAAGATATTGGTAATGAAAGTATTAGCGTAGGTGGAGGCTCTGGTTTGGGAAGTAGTGAGCATGTCATTGAACGATTAAACCATTACATCTGTAATGCAGGACTAGTAGACATTAATGGAAATTCAAAACCTGGATGGAATGAATTTAAAAAACAAATTGAAATGATTAGCTAAGATGATTTCTTTAATTTTATCTGAATCATCATTAGAACTTGTTCCATCTGAACTAAAGCATCACCAATCAGTTATTTCACATGCAAGAAAACTAGGGAAAAAACCATCAGAAATCTTGTTAGATAATTCTTGGCATTTTGCAGCAATGAAAGGAATTAAGAATGAATTAAAAAGAGGACGACCAGATCTAGTACACTTTTCAATCTTAGAAGCTACTACAATTCCATTATATCATAAAAATAAAATAAAATTTTTTGTTCATACAATTGATGATAAAGTAATTTACTTTAGTCAAAATGTTCACATTCCAAAATCATATCATAGATTTGAAGGACTGATTGAAAAATTGTATCAAGAAAAAGTAATCAGATCAAACAGTGATGTATTGCTTGAGCTAAAAGAAAAAACATTTTCAGAATTACTTGATGAAATTAATCCTTCAAAAGTAGTAGGGTTTTCAACCAAAGGTACATCAAATTCATATGAAAAAATTGCAAAAGAGATTTCAGATGACACCTGTATTATTATTGGTGGATTCCAAAAAGGACATTTTTCTGATACCATTGAAAACAAAATAACTGATCTATACTCTATTGGAGATGAATCATTTGAAGGTCATGTTATAGTTTCTAGGATACTTTACGAATACGAAAAAACCATTTTTATGTAGGAACTAAAATTTGCATGCTGTTGCAGTCATAGTATAGCCTGGTTAGTATTCGGGGTTTCCAACCCTGTGACGCGGGTTCGAATCCCGCTGACTGCATTTTTTCATTTTAATGAGAACCAATTTTTAGGTGTACTTTGAAAAATTATTGTGAAGCCTGAAGTTAGAAAAATTGCTATGGAGAGAATGCAAATTCTTATTGAAAATGCAATTAGTAATGCAAAAACAGATCCTGAACTTTCCCAACGTCAAGCTTTACTTGCTCGTAGAATTAGTACTAGACATAAAATCCGAATGCCTTATAATCTGAGAATAGTTTTTTGTAAAAAGTGCAAGTCCTTTATTGCACCTGGAATAAATTCTAGAATTCGTCTAGGAAGAGCATCAGTCAAGTCGATCAGAATTACTTGCAACTTGTGTGGGCATACTTATCGCAAAATAATATCTAAATGACTTTTTCCTTATGTACTGATTTTATGAAGTAAAATCTTCTTTTTTTCTTTCTCATATATAATGAGATAAATAATTCCTATTATTGTAGCAATTTCTACAGATTTTGCAAATACTCCATCATATTCTACTTCTTCTGGTCTATTATCTGGAGACAGTGGCGGAGGGAAAATTACAACATAGATATACAATCCTAACAAAACAGCAGTACCTACAAATCCTATTACATTAAGTAAAACAGTTTTGTTATAGTAAGAGAGTACTGATTGTCTGGAACTTATAGTTGGTCGTATAATTGTCATTAATACATAGAATGTACCAAATGCGACTTGAGTTGCTGCTGCTACTAGCAAAAATATACTGTATTCTATTCTTAATCCTCCATGATCTGCATAAACCCCCAGATGAATTATGCCACCTGCTACTGCCAAAAGCATGACAATGTATTTTAATGCCTCTGGCCTATCGGGTTTTTTTCCTTTCTTTCTTAAATTCAAATAGTGCATTGCCAAAACTGAACCAAACACAGCTAGTGGGATCAATATTGCAATTAACATAACTGAATCCCAAATTGTTCCAATATGTGGTGTAATGGTAATATTGAAAACTGCACGTTGACAATCACAGTTTAAAGTACTTAGCAAAATATTTCTTGGAGGAATTACATGTTCTTGTGATGAATTTTCATCAGCTAAGCTAATAACAACAAGATAATTTCCTCTTTCTTCAAAAGTATAATGAACTTCAAAATCACCAGTACGATGAAATTGCCAAGGAAAAAGTTCTATTCTTTGACCAGTAACGCCATCGTATATCTCCACTGCAGTTTCAACATTAGATACATCATTACCATCATCATCTTGTATGCTAAATTCAATATGTGCAGGCTCGCCAGGTTTTGCATATTCTGGTTCTAATGCTTGATTTACATAATATCTTCCTAAATCATCTCCTCCGCCATTATTGTGTGGTAAATGTTCCAAATGAGCAAAAGCTGTTGAATTAAAAAAGATGCTTATTGATGCTAAAGAAATTATTAATAAAATTGTAATAATCTTAATGGCCAATTATAACATCATAGTGTTGTTTCAATTTAAATGTCAATACACTAACTTTCGATCATGAAAAACTCATCATCACAAATCAGGCATGCTTTTGGAATTTTTTTTATAAATATTGCTATTTTAGTTTCAGCCGGATCAATTGTGAGTGAAATTGCATTTCGAAGTCATGTTCCATCATATTATTATGTAATAATATGGATAATTGTTTCTGGTTCAATCTTTGGTTTACAATATAAAAAATTCAAAGTAATTTTTTCTTTAATACGTCAGAGAATGAAAAACAGTACAACATGGCCTGTATCAGTCAAAACGATAAATGGTATTTGTTGGGCAGTACCTTTTGTAGTAATTGCATTTTTTCCTGAATTTTCACAATACTTGATTCTTTTAGGAATAGGATTAGGAAATATCTCAACTTTTATTTTCATGAAAAAATTTAGTGGAATAAACAATAAAGAACAACTTTTAGTTGGAATTGCATCAATTGCTTTAATTCTACCTGCTTATGAAATCGATTCTTCATATTTTCTAGAAACTCAAGATATTGCAGTTTTATTATCCCGACTTTTTATTGCAGTCTCTTATGCAATTGGAGGCATATATGCTATTTATCAAAAAGATTGATCTAAAACTGCCCTTTGATATGAAATATCGATCAAGTAATTTACGCTTGAATATGTTCAAGAATTTTTATTGAATGTCTCAATGATTTATAAGACGATTCTCGATTTTTTCACTTCATGGCAAAAGTGTATGATGTACCAGCAGATGTATTGATAGGAAGACTTGCAGATATTCTAAAGAATGAAGATATTCCGGCACCTTCTTGGATTCCATTTGTTAAAACTGGGGCTCATGCAGACAAACCACCACAAGACAGAGAATGGTGGCATACAAGATGTGCATCACTGATGAGAAAAATTTACCTTAATGGTCCAATTGGAATTAATGAATTAAGAAATGATTATGGTGGTGGTAAACCATCTGGATATGGAGCTGCTCATCATAGAGATGCTGGTGGTGCAATTATCCGCAATGCAGTTCATGGATTAGAAAAACTTGGCTATGTAGAAAAAGTTGAGAAGAAAGGTCGTGTTGTTTCCAAACAAGGAATGCAAAAACTCGATAAACTAGCAACAGAAATTCTTAAAGAACTAATTGCTGAAAATCCTCAATTGAAAGTATACGCTTAGATTCAAAATGAGTTTCCCTGAATCTAACGATCCACCTCAAGATAATACAAACAATGAACTAACAGCACAAAAAGAACAAATTCTAAAGCAAATTCTTTCATCAGAAGCTAGATCTCGATTAAATAATATCAAATTGGTAAAACCAGAATTATCTGATCTAGTTGAACAATATCTCATTGGAATGGCAACGCAAGGAAAACTCCCAGGTCAATTGTCTGATGATCAACTAAAGCAAATATTGCTCTCTATTCAGCAACCAAAACGTGATTTTAAGATAAATCGCGTCTGATCCAGATAAAATATAATTATGGGTAACAAGTCGATTTAGTCATGAAAGCCGTTGTATACAATGAATATGCACCAGATGATAATTTTGCAAAAATCCTCAAAGTCCAAGATATAGATGAACCAAAACCAAAAGCAGATGAAGTAGTTTTCAAAGTAAAAGCTGCTGCTCTAAATTATAATGATATTTGGGGAATGAGAGGACAACCAGTTCCAGTTCCACTCCCACATGTATCTGGTTCTGATGCGGCTGGAGATGTAATTGCAGTAGGTGAAGATGTAAAAAATATCAAAGTTGGAGATCGAGTAGTTTCTCACTCTAACATGTCTTGTAGAGTATGCAAAGCATGCACTGATGGACGAGAATTTGATTGTGTTAACAGAATTATTTGGGGATTTCAAACTGGTCCAACGTGGGGAGCTTTTTCTGAAGTTACTCATTTACCAGAAGTAAATATTTCAAAAATTCCTGAAGGTGTTTCTTATGATGAAGCAGCTGCGGCATCAATGACTTTGCTCACTTCATGGCACATGTTAGTTGGAAGAGCCAAAATTACTCCAGGCCAAACTGTCCTAATTATGGGTGGTGGTTCAGGAGTAGGAAGTTTTGGTATTCAAATAGCAAAACTATACAATTGTGATGTTATTGCAACTGCAAGTCCAGATAAACTAGACAAATGTCTAGAATTAGGTGCAGATTATGCTGTAGATCACAGAAAAGATGATTGGCATAAAGAAGTAAGAGCCATCTCAAAAGAACTTGCAAAAAAGAAGGGCGAAGCACCAGGAATTGATGTGTCATTTGATCACATTGGTGAGACTCACTGGAATAAACAACTAACATTACTCAAGTATGGCGCAACTCTTGTTTCATGTGGTGCTACAACTGGATATGATGCAAAAACTGATCTAAGACATGTATTCTTTAAAGGAACTAACATCTTAGGTTCAACACAAGGAACTAAAGCTGAACTAGATCAAGGTCTTTATTGGATGGGTCAAGGTAAAATCAAAGCAGCAATTGATTCAACATATACCTTTGAGCAAGCAGCCGATGCTCATACTAAGATGTTAACTGGAAAAGGTCTCTTTGGCAAAATCTTAATGAAGCCAGAAGGCGCTTAATCATTTAATGACACAGCTTTTCCGTAGTCTCATTTTTGTTCCTGGAAATAATCCTAGGTTTCTTGAAAAAGCAAAAAAACTTGAAGCTGATATTGTCTGCTTTGATCTAGAAGATTCTGTTCCATACAATGAAAAAACAAATGCAAGAAAATTAATCAAATCTGCATTAAAATCTCGAAAATCATACAAATCCGCAATTTTTGTGCGTACAAACTCACCAACATCTGGCAAAATTCCTTCAGATCTTAAAGAGGTAATTCAAAAAGGTATTGATGGTATTGTCATTCCTAAAGTAAGCAACATATCAGAGATGAAAAAAATTGAAAAAATCCTATCTGGGTTAGAAAAGACTAGAAAACTAAAACCGATCCAAATAATTCCATCTATTGAATCTGCAGAGGGGGTTGTTAACACGTATAATATTTCATCTTTTGGAAAAAGAGTTTCTGCTGTGGTCTTTGGAGTTTTTGATCTACTAAATGATTTAGGAGTTGAATACACAAAAGAACCAGAAGGTGCTAAATATTCTAGAGCAAAAATTCCTGTTGATGCACATGCAGCTGGTGTTGCAGTAATAGATGCAATTTGGCAGGATCTCAAAGATAGCAAAGGGCTAGAAAAAGATTGTAAAATTGGTAAAAGTCTTGGTTATTCGGGAAAAAGTGTCATACATCCTGATCAAATTCCTGTGGTGCATAAATTATTCCATCCAAATAAAACTGAAATTATGTGGGCAGAAAAAGTCTGCAAAACTTACCTAAAATCAACAAAGAAAGGAAAAGGTGCTACAACAGTTGATGGAAAAATGATTGATGAAGTACATTTCAAGCAAGCAAAAGCACTACTTGATATTGTAAAAAAATAATTTATGTATATTTAAGAAAATGTTTCTAGAATTGATTTCATACTAGTGCTTTTCTCAAACATTTTTTTAGAGACAATGCCACTAACTGTGGTTTTATCTTTTTTAACATCTAACTTAATTTCTTCAAAAACACATTGAAGTTTTGAAATTTTTTTACTTTCACTAAGTATTTTACCTGATTCAACTATCAATCCAGAAATTATTAGATTCTCAATCTTTCTATATCCAGAAGTTTTAGGTACATTAGATTCTTTTAGAATCTGTGGAATTGTATACTCATTTTCTAAGAGAGATGAAATAATTCTTCTTGCTTCTAGTTCACCAAAGAATTCTAAAATTAGATTTGATAGTTCTTTATTAACTATGGTTACAAAATATTTCTCATTTCTTTTTTTTACTTTGATTATTTTGTTAATAGCATCTTTTTCAAATTTTTTAATATCTAAATTAGAATTTTTTTTAAATACAGTCATGAATTTTTGAAAATGCTCAATGGAAAGTTTTATTGACATTCCATAATCTAAAAACAATTCACGTTCAACTTTTTTCAAAGTTTCCAAATCCATTTTTTTCTTTATTTCTGCAGATAATGTATCTGAAATCAATCTATCAATGCCAGACATATAGTAGTTCTAAATAATGGAAAATATTAAAGCACTGCCTTTTTTTATTATAACTAGAGATGTCTAAATCCGTAATTGTAATAGATGATGACGAAGATACTGTCAGATTATTTAGTGAATTTCTTGAAGAAAAAGGCATTAATGTAATTGGTAATGGTTTTGATGGGATCACTGCGGTAAAGTTATTCAAAGAAACAAAACCCGATGTTGTTTTAATTGATCTAAATATGCCTAATGGTAGTGGATATTATGCAATTAAAAAAATTCAAGAGTTAGATCCTAAATCAAAAATTATTGCTGTTTCAGCTGATGGGAGTTATTCAACTGAGGAAAAATTAGAGAAGCTAAACATTCCTCTTATCCAAAAACCATTTAAAATGGATCAAGTAATCTCTTTCATTAACACATAATTATTCCCATTTTTGGAACTTTTCATAAAATATTATATTCTAAAGTTCATACTTACTTGTGAGAACATATGAGTAAAAGAGTCACAATAATGATTGATGAAGATCTTGATAAAAAAATCAGATTACGTCAAGCAAAACTCATTCAGCAAGAACAGTCATCATATAGCTATTCTAAAGTATTAAACGAAACACTTCGTAAATCTTTGAAATAATTAAGAGATTTCCAAAGTATTTTCGATCTTTTATCGTATAGATTAAAGATGATGAATTTTTATTAAATATTGTATTATGATTAATCTCTTAGATCCTTCAAATGTAATTACTAGGATGTATAATGCTAAAAAATATGATGATATGTACAATTATTGTAAAAATTTGTTAGAAGAATCTCCTAATGACCTTGTCGCATTACAGAATATCTCTTTGTCATTGATTCATTTAGAAAGATATGAAGAAGCAATAACTTTCTGTGATAGGGTTTTAGAAATAAAAAATTCAGATACTTATGCACTAAAAAACAAAATTTATGCTCTTGAAAGTTCTAAACAATATGAACAAGCTATAAAATTGTGCGAACAAATTCTTTCTAAAAACTCTAAAGATATTTGGGTTCTAAACAGTAAGGGATTATCTCTAAATGAACTAAATCGACACAAAGAAGCCATTGAGTATTATGATAAATCTCTCGAAATAGAACCAAATGATGTTACTGCTTTAATGAACAAAGCCATCTCACTAAGTCATTTGGGTAACTATGAAGATGCTATTGACTATTATGATATGGCACAAATGATTGATTCAGATTTGAAAGAAATACCTCTTGCCAAATCACGATTATTTGAAAAATTAGGCATGGAAGATGATGCATTTTTAGCTGCACAAGGGATACTGAATAAAGATATGGAAAAAATTAAGACAGATGCTAAAAAAAATAAATGTTCTGTTTTTCACCAATTTTGCAATAATGAATTTACAAAGTATAATTCATAGTAATAATTTCAATCATCTAAATCATTTTATACACAAAAATTATAGCTATTTTTGATGTTTACTGGAATTGTTGAAGGAATTGGAAAAGTAGAAAAAATTTCTAAAAATACAAAAAATCGGAGCGCTATTCAAATGACAGTAAATCTTGGAAAACATGCTAAGGGATTAAAAATTGGACAGAGTGTAGCACTTAATGGTGTCTGCCTTACTGCAGTAAAATTATCCAAATCTAGTTGTATTTTTGAAATGATTGAAGAAACTACAAAAAAAACAGATCTTGGAAATCTAAAAGTTGGTGGAATCGTAAATGTTGAACGAAGTTTAAAAGCAGGTGATAGATTAGAAGGTCATTTTGTTTTAGGTCACGTCGATGGAGTAGGTATTATTAAAAAAATTCTAAAAAAGCCTAAAGAAGTACAAGTTTGGTTTGAAATTCCAAAAAATCTATCAAAATATGTTGTGAAAAAAGGTTCTATTGCTATGGATGGAATCAGCTTGACTGTAGTTAATATAAAAAATAGACTTGCATATGTCTCATTAATTCCTCATACAATCGAAGTTACCAATTTCAAAACCAAAAAAGTAGGCGACAAAGTTAATATTGAAACTGACATTCTTGGAAAATATATTCTAAAATAAAGTTAATTATTTACCATTTTAGTGGTAATTACCAATTTTTTAGTAAACTTTATAATTAGAATATTGAGGATTTGGTTATATGTCTCTTGAATCAGCATTACAATCTCTAAAACGTGGAGAGTTTGTTTTGTTGTTTGATTCAGCTGGACGAGAAAACGAAATTGATATGGTCGTAGCTGCAGAATCTGTTACTCCTGAACATGTTGCAAGAATGCGTCAACATGCTGGTGGACTGTTATGTGTTGCAATAGATCATAATTTTGCAAAATCTCTTGAATTAAGATACATGCATGAAATTCTTTCTGATTCTCCAATTTCAAATAAAGAAATGATTATGGGATTAGCACCTTATGGTGACTATCCAACATTTTCATTGTCTGTAAATCATTACCAAACCTATACTGGAATAACGGATAATGACAGAGCATTGACAATAAAAGAAATGGCAAATATCTATAATGTTGAAAATAAACAGAAAAAATTCGCATCATCTTTTAAAACTCCAGGTCATGTTCCTCTCTTGATTGCATCCAAAGGGTTGTTGGCTGCACGTCAGGGACATACTGAAATGTCTGTTTATTTGGCTCAAATTGCAGAATTAATTCCAGTTACAGCAATTTGTGAAATGATGGATGCTGAAACATACACTGCATTATCTGTAGATAAAGCAGAAAAATTTGCAAAACAAAATGGAATTCCATTAATTGATGGAAAAGAACTTTTAGAATACGCCAAGGTGCATTAATTTTGAATATTGCTGTAGTGGTTTCGGAATTCAATGAAGAAGTGACATCTAGGATGCTTTCTGTAGCTCAGGAAAAAGCAAATTTGATGAAATTAAAAATTATTCATACATGTAAGGTCCCTGGCGCTTACGATATGCCTATTATTGTTGATGCACTATTAAAGAAAAAAGATGTTGATGGAGTAGTTACTTTGGGTGCAATAATTAAGGGTCAAACAAAACATGATGAGGTGATCTCTCATTCTGCTGCAAAATCCCTTAGTGATTTATCTATAAAATATCAAAAGCCTGTTTCTTTAGGAATTTCTGGTCCTGGAATGCAGGAACGACATGCTTATGCACGAATAAGACCTGTTGCAGAACGTGCAGTTGAAGCAGTAGTAAAAATCTCAAAAGAGATGAAGAGGATTCAAAAATGATTCAACTCAGTATTTTGAAAATAACTGGATATGGACCTTGGACATTGACACTAGGAAGTGATCGAGAGCATGAACTTCAAATGCTTCAAGCATCTCTCTATAAAGAAGTACAGAAATTATTTTCTGAAAAAAATTGTCTTGTTTTTCTTAATCGTTCAGATGAATTCTTTGTAGTCTCTAATGGACTTGAATTAGAGGAACATGTTCAAATTCAAAAGATACTCGAAAAATTATTTGATATATGTTTAACTATCTCAATTGGTTACGGAAAATCTCCTTTTGAAGCTAACTTAAAGGCATATGAAGGAAGAAAAAATGAAACCATATTAAATAAAGAACATAATATTTTTGGTTTTGTTAACGGTAAATCTGAATCTAAAGTTTCAATTATGCATTTAGATGTAGATGATCTTACTTCTAGAAGAGAAACAAATTCACCTTACGAAATTTCATCAATAATTTTTGAACTGTATTCAAAAATGTCAAAATATTTTCTAGAAAAAAACTCTCTTACCTTTTTTATGGGTGGTGATAACTTTATGGTGATTGCAAGCGATGAAGCAAAAAAATCTGCACAAAATTTCATTGATATTGTCAAAAGTAATGACAACATTTCTTTGAATTGTGGTATTGGAAATGGTCGTACTGCTAGAGAAGCAGTAAAACTAGCCACAAAATCTCTTGATACTATACGGGAAATTCGAGATTCAGGAAAGGCAAAACCTGAAGTTTATGAATTGTCATGTTAATTAAAAATATCAGTGTATTGTTAGGTCAAGAATTAGATTATGTTTCAAACACTAATGTCCAAATTCAAAATAAAAAATTTAAAAGAATACAACCAAAAATTAGACCAAGTGCAAAAGAAGAATCTATAGATTGTGAAGGTCTTTTATTAATTCCAGGATTCATAAATGCTCATACACACATTGGAGATTCTATAGGAAAAGATGTTACATTAAATAGTTCTGTTGATAAGAAAATCCATCCTGTATTTGGAGCTAAATCAAAAATTCTAAAAAACACATCTCAAGAAAATCTAGCCAATTTTATGAAAAATACGTGCTACTCAATGATTAGAAAAGGAATTACCACCTTTGTTGATTTTAGAGAAGGTGGATTAGATGGCATTTTATTGCTCAAAAAGGTATTATCTGATATTCCTTTACGTTCAATTATTTTAGGCAGAGTCGATTTTTATCAAAACTCGAGTGAAATCAGAAAAAATCAACATTTTCCTAAACAAAAAATTGATGACCTTAATGCACTTTTAAAAAAATGTGATGGAATTGGTATTAGTGGTGCAAACGAGAATAGTACATCTGTACTAAATTATTTTTCAAAAACCACAAAACTTCGAGCCATTCATTCTTGTGAAACAAAACAAAGTGTTTCGATATCAAAAAAAATAACTGGAAAATCTGAAGCAATCAGAGCTTTGTCTATAAAACCGCATTTTTTAGTTCATATGACTCATGCTTCAAAAGGTGATCTCCATGCCGCAGTAAAGAGAATTAGAGGAATTGTTATTTGTCCAAGGGCAAATTCCGCTCTTGCAGAAGGTATTCCTGATATAGAATTGATGAAAAAGACAGGATGTACAATAGCGTTAGGTACAGATAATGTAATGATAAACTCTCCTGATATGTTTAGAGAAATGGATTTTCTTTGGAAAACAACAATGGGAATTCACAAAAAACGAATTGATCCAAAAGAAATTCTAAAGATGGCCACAGTTAATGGAGGAAAAATTTTGAAAAAAGATATTGGAATTATTGGAACTAAAAAAATTGCTGATTGTATTTTTCTTGATAAACATGCATTGGATTTAGAACCAATGCATAATCCACACGCATCTATTGTTCATAGAGCATCAGAATCTGCAATTAAAGCAGTAATGTTTGGAGGAGAAATTACATTTGGAAAAATCTAAACCTTACATTATTCTAAGTGCTGCAACATCTGTTGATGGAAAAATTGCTACTAGAACAGGTGATTCAAAACTTTCTTCAAAACAAGATAGCGTAAGACTTCATAAACTAAGATCTAAAGTAGATGCAATACTTGTTGGGAAAAATACAGTTTTACAAGATGATCCTTTGTTAACTGTAAGACATACAAAAGGAAAAAATCCTATTAGAATAATTTTAGATTCTAGAGGCATTCTATCTAAAAAATCAAAAATTCTACAAACAAGCAACAAAATTCCAACAATAATAGCTGTATCAAAAAGAATTAGTAAATCAAGCTTTGAGAAACTACAACAATTTCCTGTAGAAATAATTATTGCTGGTGAAAATTCTGTTAATCTTAAATTATTATTAAAAAAACTATCATCTAAAAAAATTAAAACAATTCTCGTTGAAGGTGGAGGAACTATTAATTGGGAATTTATCAAACAAAATCTTTTTGATGAATTGATTATTACTATTTCACCATTTCTAATTGGAGGAAATCATGCCATATCTCTTGTTGAGGGTCTAGGATTTGGAAAAATTTCAAATTCACCTAATCTTCGTATTAAATCAATTAAGAGGCTCAAAAACCACCTTGTTTTATCCTACGTAAAACTGTAAGTTCTTATACTTTATTTGAAGTAAAATTACAAGAAATTGGCAGCTAAAAAGAAAGCAACTAAAAGAAAAACTACCAAAAGAAAGGTTGCATCAAAAAGAAAACCTGCAACTAAAAGAAAGATTGCAGCAAAAAAGAAGGCTAAATCAAAAGCAAAAAAACCAGCATTTGGTGGATATGCAATTAGTTTTGCAGGTCGTAAAGAAACTGTAGAACAAGTATTTGGTAAAAAACCAATTGCACCAAGTGAAATGACTAAAAAGATTTGGGCATTTGTAAAATCAAAAAGCCTTTCTAACCGTTAAACATACTGGTTAACGATTAGTCGTTAACTAATTTCTATCTTTTAATTATTTATCTAAAATGAATAAGATATAGATATTGGAGTTTTTTTAAAATTATTATGTCAACTGCATCATTAAGACGAGATCATGACTTGATAGAAAAAGTCATCAAAGCAATAGAATCAACTATTCAACTACTAAATGATGGTAAACAAATTCCTGAATCAATTTTACTTCCTGTAATTGATTTTTCAAAAAACTTTACAGATGTTTGTCATCATAGCAAAGAAGAGAAATCATTGTTTCCTGCATTAGAACAGGCTGGAATGCCAAGTAATATGGGACCTATTGCAATGATGTTAATTGATCATCAGCGTACAAGAGAGATTGCTACTGAGATGGAATCATCTGCTAAAGAATATCTTTCATCAGGAGATTCTACAAAATTGATTAGTGATATGCAACAATATGTTGAACATGTTGCTGAACATCTATGGAAAGAAAATAATAGATTATTCATGATGGCAGAAGCTCGATTACAATATGTTGCAGAAAAAGTCGATAAAGAACTAAACGAAATTGAGAAAACAAAACTCAATGATTT
The DNA here is from genome assembly GCA_046758125.1 of Candidatus Nitrosopumilus sp. Lineage (GTDB taxonomy): Archaea > Thermoproteota > Nitrososphaeria > Nitrososphaerales > Nitrosopumilaceae > Nitrosopumilus. The sequence goes on from JBHHZR010000007.1 coordinate 16,732, forward strand.
AGGAAAACCTAGAGAACATTATGAACAACTAGCAGAAAATCTTTCAAGGGATATTTCAAAGCAAGGAAGTTAGACTTGTCTTATAGATTATTTGGTCAAGTAGTAGGCGTTAGAAAGTTTGCTAATGGAGATATTGAGATAGATTTTCTTCACGAAGATAAAATTACTGAATATCGATACTCTTCTGATCAAAGTAGATTGGGTAATTTTCCTAAGGAATTAGCTGAAACTTTAGCCTCAACTCTGGCTTCTGATATTTGTATTGAGATTTTCTTTGCTGAAGATGGTGCTCCCACACATATTGAGTTAGAAGAATGTGATGATGATTTAGAAGATGATGAAGAATTTGACGAGGACTTTGTCCCAGAGGAATCATGAACTTCAAATGTATTTCAAAGCTCAAGGCGTTCCCAAGATCTCACTGATCTTCACCCAACAGACTAATGTCATCGAGTGTCCTCGTCACAATATATTACGTCAAAACAATACTTAAGGGATCCTCAAATTTTCATTTGTGAGCGATCTATTCTACGTAGTGATGATGAACTAGATTATCATAAAATCTAACTGATTTTATGTTTACAAATTCTAGCATTCCATATCTTGATAGTTCTCTGCCAAATCCACTATGTTTTATTCCTCCAAATGGAATTCTAGGATCTGAAACTACCACATTGTTTACACTCACAATTCCTGATTCAATTCGTCTGGACATCTTTTCTGCTTTAGCAAGATCTTTTGTCCAAATACTTGCGCCCAACCCAAATTCTATATCATTAGCTAATTTGATTGCCTCGCTTTCACTTTCTACTACTGTAATTGGTGCTACTGGCCCAAATGTTTCTTCTTTTGCAATTCTCATTTCTGGTTTAACATTTGTAAGAATTGTTGGTTTGTAGAAAAATCCTTTTCCATCCATTTCAGAACCACCTAAAAGAATTTCTGCACCTTTCTCTTTTGCATCTTCAACAATTCCTGAAATTGTTTCAAGACCTTCTTTACTTGAAACTGGTCCAACATCAGTTTCCATAGACATAGGATCTCCTACTTTTAATTCTGACGCTTTTTTGATAAACAATTCAATGAAATCTTTTGCAATATTTTTGCCAACAAAGAATCTTTTTGAGGCTACACAACTCTGGCCACAATTGATGAATCTTCCTTTGACTGCACCTTCTGCTGCTTTTTCAATGATTGCATCATCTAACACTATGAAGGGATCACTTCCACCTAATTCTAATACACATTTTTTCAAATTCATTGCAGTTCTCTCACCTACTTTTGCTCCTGCATTTGTACTACCAGTAAAAGTTACAGCATTAACATCTGAGTCAATGAGATAATTTGCAGATTCTACACTGCCTACTACTGTTTGAAAAATTCCATCTGGAACGCCTGATTCGATAAATGCTTTTTCAATTTCAATACCTGATTGCATTGTAATTCTGGATGGTTTCATTACAATTACATTGCCTGCCATCAAACATGGTGCTGCAAATCTTAGTGCTTGCCAATAAGGAAAATTCCATGGCATTATAGAACCAATTACCCCAAGTGGTTCAAATGTTAGAAAACTCTTTCTTGCATCTGTGTTTAATACTTCATCAGAAAGAAAACTATCTCCATGATCAGCATAAAATTCTAAAGCCCATGCACATTTTTCAACTTCTCCGATTGATTCTTTGAGTGATTTACCCATTTCTGATGTTGCAACTTTCCCAAGTTTTGTTTTGTTTTTCTTCAAATATTCTACTAAATTGTAAATGTAACTTCTACGTTTTTCATAATCTTTTTTCCATTCAGGAAATGCTCGTTTAGCTTTTCCTACCAAATCAAAAACTTGATTCTTATCCATTGTTTGAAAAGTAGTGATATCTTCACCAGTAGCTGGATTTACCGTAGTTATTTGACCCAAGGATTTTTTCCAATATTTTCTCCTATTTAATTTACTAACTTATTTTTCAAAATTTTTGATAAAATTAGCCTTGTTTCTGAAATTTTAGAATGTTTGTTGCATGTCTTTTCTGATCTCATCAATCTTCTTTGCATATGCTTTTTTAGATTTATCATTCTTTTTTAGATTTAAAACGTTCCCACATGATGGACATTTGAACATGCCTTCAAGCGCATCTTCGAATGTTACTCTTGAGCAATCTTCATTGCCACAATGATAAAAGTCAGATGCATTTTCATAATCTAATCTTTGTTGTAATCTCTCCTCAATTTTCTTTTTCTGATTTTCAATAAAGTGCTCCACTTCTTCTCTTCTGGTTCTCCATCTGTAAACAAACCAACCTTTTCTCTCATCTTTTACTCTAATTCCTGTAATGAGGGATTTTCCAAAAAGATCATACAATACTTTTCTGACCATGTTGATTCTAAGACCTGTAGAACTGGCTATTTCTTCATCAGTTGCATCTTCTGCTTTTAGTAAAGATCTTGCTACTTTGAGGTATTCATCTCCCCCAATCATAGATGCGATTCTTACAAAAGGATCTTCGTATTTGTCTATCAACTCTAATCCCTCCTAATTTTCTACTATTAATCCCTTGTTTCTTTTACTTTGACATTTTTACCTTTTTTTGTAGGTATTATCTCCCTTTTGGCATCAGAAAATACCTTTTCGAATTGTTTGCCTTTTTGTACACGATCTAAGAATACTGCTAATGCACTAATTTCAGAATGAGGTTGATTTCCTACTCCAACATTATAATCTGCTAATTCATAAATTTCTCTAGGAACTTTTTCAGCACCAACAACAATCAACAAATTTTCTTCTTTTCCAAGTTTTTCTTGCACATCATTGATACTTTCACCATACATTGAGAGATGTACAACTCTAAAATTTTCATTTTTTTTCTTTTTTATAATCGGTTTCCATTTTTCAATAAATTCAACTAGAAAATTACCTCCCCATGTTTTATTGATCTTTTCTAGAGTATCTTTGATTTCAGGATTAACTTCGGTCATGAAAATTTTTTCTGCTCCAAATGCTCTTGAAACCAATGCAACATGTGTTGTAACTCTATCATCTCTTACAAGGCGTTGTCCAATTCTAACTACTTCAATTACCAAATGTTTCTTCAACTCTTTTCAAAGTTTTTTTGAATGTGTATGAATTTTGACTTTCGAGAATATCTTTGATTAACTCTTTAAGTTGTTTAAGATTTTTTCCTGTTTTTGCAGAAACTGCAATCCATTTCTTATTTTCAGTTAAATTAAGTATGTCAATTTTCTGTTCAACCTCTTCATTTTTTAATAAATCTGCCTTGTTTAATGCATAAACCATTCTATCTTTTTCAACTCCTAATTCACTTAATGTTCTCATACAACTTGAAAACTTCTTCTTCAAATCAAACAATGAATCACTAATATCAATTACTACAATAATGATATCAGTATGTCCCAATTCTTCTAATGTTGATTTGAATGCATCAATCATGTATGCAGGTAATTTACTGATAAAGCCAACTGTGTCTGAAATTAGGAATGGTTCTTGATTAATTGTTAATCTTCTTGTAGTTGTAGAAAGAGTTGTAAATAGTTCTTCACTTTGAGCTCTTGTTTCTCCTGTCATTTTATTAAACAAAGTTGTTTTTCCTGCAGACGTATATCCTGCAAGTGAAATTATCTTGAATCCCATTCTTTTTCTTCCTTGTCTATGAAGTTCTCTTTGCTTTCCCGCCTTTTCCAGTTTAGATCTTATTGTCTGCATTCTATGTTTGATGTCATTATAGTAAACATCAACCTCAAATTTTCCTATTCCCATAAATCCTGGTTGTTCACCCATACTTGAAAGTCGAACTTTTTCTTTTGCCCTAGCCATCTCGTATCTTAACTGAGCTAATTTTACTTGTAATTTTGATTCTGCACTTGATGCTCTACTTTCAAAAATTTCAAGAATTAATGCCTCTCTATCTAAAATTTCTCTGTGTAAAACTGATGCAAGGTTATAGTTTTGATTTGGTTTTAGGATTTCATCAAATACAATAACATCTGGTCTGAGTTTTTCTGATGTTTCTTCTAATATTTCCAAAACTCCTCCGCTAATCCCATACTTTGGTTTCTTCAAAAATTTTTGTTTAATAATGTGAACTACTTGATATCCGGCAGTATCACATAATCCCTTGGCCTCATTTATGGCATCTTCTTTATCATATGTGATTAAAATTGCAGATTTCATTTTCATTCATGCCTGTTTTTGATAAGTCATGTGGATTTTTTTAATGTCTTTTCTATATTCATATTCAATACGATTTCTGCAATATCGCTTGCATATTCTGCAACACGCCTAATATTTTCAGTCATTCTTCTAACTCTGTATATCTCTTCATCATCTTTTAGTGATTTTGAAGCATCTCTGACTTTTTTCTCATATTTTGAAACTTCATTTATTTTTTTAATGGTTTTTTCTGCTTGGAAATAATCTTCTTTGAATAATGCTAGACATGAGTCATCTAATGCTGACAAACAAAAATCATTCATATCTTGAAGTTTTTGTAAAATCTCTTTTTTAACTGATTTTTTAAATTCTAGAAGATCTTTTGCAATAAGTACTGCATGATCTCCTGTTCTTTCTATGTTTTTTACAACTAGTCTATATCCAAGACAATTTCTTGCATTTCTAAAACCCATCTCTTTTAACATATGTTCATTTTGTATTGCTATCTTTAACTGACGAATAATGTAAAATCCAAACCTGTCTACTTCATCATCGGTATTGATAACTTCTTCTGCTAGATCCAAATTATTTTCCTTAACTGCTAAAATTGCATCACTGGACATTGATTTAGCCAAATGAATCATTCTTTTGAATGCCCCATCTACTGATAATTCTAATAAATTAACAAGAACCTGAACTGTAATCCCCCCACTTGAATCAGAAATAATTTCAGAACCCATCAACATTCGTTTAACGGCTTCTTTAACTGTATTTCTTTGATTGGGACTTAATCTACCATTTTTTGGTTTAACATTTATTGTTTTGAATCCTAAAAAGTATAGAGAAATTAATTTTCTAACAATCGAAGATGCCTCTTCTTCAACATCAATCTCAATTATTGCATCTTCCTTTTTTTGTATACGTGATTCAAATTTTGGTGGATAAAGTTCTAACGTTGATGAACCTTTTCTGATCATTCTAATTTGATCTCCTTGTTTTAGACCTAAATCAATAATCCATTGTTTTGGTAATGAAACGATAAATGATGATTTTCCTGTAAATTGAATTTTCCTTGTTTCTTCTCTTTCTTCCATAATCTAAAGAAAAAAAACCAGTCTATATAGTTTGAGACTGCTAATATAGTCAAACATTGAACTAATATTTAGAAAAGATCGTACTATGTATATGGAACAAATTCTAAAGCTTCATCACACACTTGATGCATTATTTGGAAATGGCACATCTAGGCATTTACCAAAAGATGTTGAAATGACATTTTCTAGAAAGAATGGAAGAATCAAAACAGTATTGCACAAAGGAAAACTTTTGTGTACTTTAAGAATTGATGGCGGTTTAGCAATTAGTCCTTATTTTGCTCAAATTTTGTTAAAAAATAAAACATTTCGAAATAATTGTGTTGAGATAAGTGAAGATGCTGTTCCATTTGTTAAGGAAGGAAGATCTGTGTTTTGTAAGCATGTTGTTTGGTGTGGAAAAAAAGTGCGTATTTCTGCTGATACTCCAGTGTTATTCAAAAATAAAGTGATTGCAGTTGGCAAGGCTGTTTTATCATATGAAATGATCTCAGATTTTCAACGAGGTGTAGCAGTTAAGGTCAGAGATAGTTTAAAAAGTCACAAAGAGGAGATAGAGTCATGATGCGTGGAGGAAATCGTGAAATGCGAAGAATGATGGACAAGATGGGTCTAGATATGAATGAGCTACCAAATGTTCAAGAAGTGATAATTAAAACAGATAAAAAAGAAATTATTGTAACCAAACCCTCCGTCACAGAAATGAAAGCAAAAGATAATTCTATTTTTACAGTAACTGCAGATAGTTATGAAGAAAGAGAATTAGAGGTTCCAATTTTTTCAGAAGAAGATATTCAACTTGTCAGCCAGCAAGCCGGGGTGGATGAAGAGAAAGCTAAAAGTGCTTTAGAAGAAGCAAAAGGCGATCTTGCAAGGGCGATCTTACTTTTAACTACTGGATAATCTTTTAATTTTTGATATTTTGTGCCTAAAAATTCACTAAAAACTGAATGATTTAAGTAATGGATTTATTGAATTTTGAGTATAATGAGCAGCATGGCAGAATCCAAAGTATCTGGAATTATCAAATCTTTGAGTGCCTTAGAAGACGATCTAGATTCTCTAAATAGTAAAGTAGCTGATATGAAAAAACAACTTGCTGTAAAGACCCAAACAGAGATTGATGTCTTGTTAGAAAAAACTCGAGAGATGGCCACAAAAGAGGCTGAAATTATTATTAATGCATCAAAAGAAAAGGCAACTGCAGAATCGGCAAAAATCGCTCAAGAGGGTGAGGCTAAATTATCTGAAATTCAGGCTAATATTGACACTAATTTTGATGAAGCAGTAAAACACGTCGTGTCAACTGTTTTGAAGGCATAAACCTAAATCACATATTTCATTTTGCCAAATATCGATCCATTACTTAATGCTCGTATTGGAATTGCAACTACCTATGGTAAGCCATACTATAGATTTTCAACCTATCTTAAAACTCTCAACTTATCTTTTGACTCAATACTTCCTGAAGAAATTTTAGATTATTCTGGACACCTGATTCTTACTACTAGGGAAGAATCCCCTAAAAAATGTGAAAAACCCTTACTTCATGAGGATATCTTTGACCATCATCATACTGTAATCCGAGGCATAATGATGCAAAAACTCAATCTAGATTTTGAAGAAGATAATCTAATCTTAGGAATTGATCCAGGACAAAGGATTGGTTTGTCAGTATTTTACTATGGAAAAGAAATTGAAAGCTCATTTCATTCTTCAGTTGAAGAATTAGTTTTTCATATAATTCGAGTTTTAGGTGGCCTTAGAGCAAAACGAAAAATTATAAAAATCGGAAATGGAAATATGAAAATTGCCAAACAAATTGTAAACATGCTAAATCTAAAATTTTGTTCATCATTTGAATTAGAATTTGTTGATGAACACAAAACTAGTCTAAAAATTAAAAATTTCAATCAAAGAGGAAAACGAGATATGCTCTCTGCTAAGTATATCTCACAGAGAGATGGTTTCAGACACTCTATTCTGCCTTTGTCAATTACTGGATAAAATCACAATTTACTTGCAAAAAATTTAAAATTTTTGAAAAACGCTTCATCTTTATCATTTTTTATGCTTACATTACTGGTACATTGATGAAAGTATGATGATATTCTGAATTTTTTTTAAATTTTTTGAAAAAAAATGAAATTTTTGATCAAACAACTATATTGCTATGTATCATTTTTTCAAAAAAACGATATTCAAACAAGCTATACATATTTATTGAAGATTTATCGGTTTTTTTTAAAACTAATAACTTTGATCGCAACCTAATTTGAAATTTTTTCAGCTTTTATCATTTTTTTTATAAAATTTCATCGATCCATGCTTATATAGTTATAAAATCTATACTAAACTACCAAGATGACTTGTAAAGGAATTTGTGTTAGATATAAGGCTCAAAAGCCTGTTGGAACCGGAAGATATGCTTCTGGACAACGTCGATGCCAAATTTGTGAAATTTTCATCAAATGGGAGGGACTTTGGTGTCCATGTTGTGGATATAGATTAAGAACAAAACCACGTAATCTGAAATACAAAGCAAAATTACGTGCTAGAGTTGAAGCTGATTCTATTGAAGCTAAAGCAGTTGCTGAAACTCAACCAGAAGTTGAAGTTGAAGTAAAAGCAAAAACAAAATCAAAAACTGCAAAAGCTAAAACAACAAAATCAAAAGTAGCAACAAAAACTAAAGAAAAAACTCCATGCAGATATTGTGAAAAACTGTTTGTTTATGCAGACAAACATGAAAAGAACTGCAAGAAGAAACAAAGTGTTGAGACTTCCCAAGAGAATGAATCAATAGCAATAAAAGCATAAGACTTGTTCATAGCTTATTGAACTCTCCAAATGGATTTTTCCAGAAAATGGTAAATTTGGAGGGCCGTAGTTTTTCTTTACAGATTCAAAAATTTGAAAATGGATATTTTGTTTCTGTAACAGAAGGAACTAACAAAATAGGTTCTATGGTTGTTTCTTTAGCAACTGGACCTACCCCTATTACTACAACTATTATTCCATCTAGAACTGAATCACTTTTTCTAAAACTTGTTGCTGAACGAATCAGTACCAAGATGAGAGGTATTGCCTTAGTTTCAACCTTTATTCAAAAAGAATTAGAACCCAATACAGCAAAAGCCTTAATGTCTGAAATAATGGAGATGATGGAGAATGACTGATCTAAAAAATTATCTTTCTCAAGTAAAAAAGAGTAAAGATCTCAAAATTATAAAAACAAAAGTTTCTACAAAATTTGAAATTGCAGGAATAACTGCAAAAGTTGACGGTTCTTATGCTGTCTTATTTGAAAATATTAAAGAAAGTAAATTTCATTTAGTTTCCAATTTAGTGGGAACTCGAAAAAGATTTGCTCTTGCAGTTGGAGGAACAGAAGATAACATCCATGAAAAAATTATTTCAGCAATTAAAAAAGCTAAAAAACCAGAAATTATTTCTAAAGGAAAATTCATGGAAAATAAATCAAAAAACCTCTTATCCATGCCTATTGTAACACATTTTGAAAAAGAATCTGGTCCATTTATTACATCTTCAATTGTTTATGTAAAAAATCCCGAAACCAGAAAACAAAACTCTTCTTTTCATAGATTAATGCCCATTGATAAAACTCATTTTTCAATTAGAATGGTGGAAGGACGACATCTAGACAGATGTTTTGTTGACGCAAAAGAACATGGTGAGGATTTAAAGATAGCAATTACTGTAGGAGTTCATCCTGCAATATCAATTGCAGGTGCATATCAGGCTGAATGGGGAAAAGATGAAATCGATATTGCAAATTCTCTTTTGGGGGGGAAATTAACTCTAGCAAAACTTCCTGCTACAGGATTGAATGTACCATCTGGTGCTGAAATTGTAATGGAGGGAAAAATTCTTCGTGATAAAACTCATCCTGAATGGATGGTAGAAATGCTTCAAACATATGATCATAAAAGATCTCAACCGGTTTTTGAACTTGAAAATCTCTATTTTAGAAATAACCCCATTTTCCATGATGTCTTATCTGGTTATTCAGAACATAGACTGTTAATGGGAATGCCAATAGAATCTAAACTAAATGGAGAATTGAAAAAAACTTATCCACAAACAAGACAGGTATCGATGACTAATGGTGGATGCAATTGGTTGCATGCAGTTGTTCAAATAAAAAAGAAAAGTGAATCTGATCCTAAAAAAATAATCAAAAAAACATTTGAATCTCATCGTTCTCTTAAACAAGTAACTGTAGTAGATGAAGATATTGATCCTAATGATGCAGAATCCGTGGAGTATGCTATGGCAACCAGATTTCAAGCTGATAAAGATCTTGTAATTATCAAAAATGTTCGTGGTTCTAGTCTTGATCCTTCTAGTGATCAAAAGAAATTACGAACTGCAAAAATGGGTATTGATGCAACTAGGTCACTTTCAAAACGTCCAGAAGGATTTGAATTAGCAAAAATTCCAAAAATTGATACAATCAAACTAGAAAAATATTTCAAATAATCAAAACTAACTGATTAAATTAAATTGGATTAATTAAGAGCCTATTTAGACAAAAATGTCATCAGAAAATTCTAATATCCGCGAAAAAAGTCCAGATGAATCACACGCAGAGGTAATCGTCAGGATGTTTCCTTCAGATGCAAATCCTGCTGGGAATGTGTTTGGTGGTGAAATTTTAAAACATATTGACATGGTTGCAGGAATTGTAGCTCAGCGACATTCTCAATCAAATGCAGTTACTGTATCTATGGACAGTGTTAATTTTCTAAAACCCGTTTTTGTTGGAAATGTTCTCAAATTAAATGCAAGAATAAATTATGTACATAACTCATCAATGGAAATTGAGGTAAAATCTGAGTCCGAAGATATTGTAACTGGAATTAGGACTATTACTGGAACTGCTTTTGTTACATTTGTAGCTCTTGATAAAAATGGAAAACCATTGTGTGTCCCTAAATTATCTCTTAAAACAGATGAAGATAGAGTCAAATTTGAAGAAGGTAAAGTCAGAATGGAAAAACGCTTAAAAAATCGCCAAAAATAGAATCTGATTTTCATAGATCCATTTAAGAATAGTAAAAACTATCAATAATTAATGTCCGAACAAGAAAAAACAAACGAGTGGGATTCATTATGGCAAGAATATACAAAATCTCTTGAAAACTGGAAATCCCTTTTTGAGCAAATTCAGAAAGCAAGTAATGAGATGCAAGCAAAATTTAACGAAGTGTGGGAGAAGGCTACTGCTGAATCTAGTGCTGACACTATGAAATTATTTGGAGAAAATTGGCAAAAAGCCATGAATGAGGCAGGAATGAAAACATTCAAAGAGTTTAGTGAAAATTGGCAAAAAGCTCTCAATGATTCTAATATTGCTACTTTCACACAATTTGCTGAAAATTGGCAAAAGACTCTAAGTTCTTCTGGATTAGAACAAATGCAAGCTTATGGTGAAATGATGAAAAAATTCTCTGAAACTTGGAGTGCAATGTGGCCAAAACCCCAATAATTTTCGAAAGAATAAAAACTTGATTTGACAATTATTTTTTGATGAGAGTTACTCAATGTCAATGTTTTATTGAATTATTTAGTTTTGATGACTTAGCAAGATATGCATGTGCATTTAGAGAATATCCACGAAGAGTATATTCTCAAGAATTTGATGGTTCAAGAATTGTCTCAAGTAGTTTAACTCTTGCAAACACTTTGATGATCTTTTATGCTAAAATGCCAAAATCTGGAAGATATGTTTCATATCAAGTTGCTGCAGGAAAAGAAACTTGTGATATTGTTGAATCTACAAAAGATATCTCAAATTATGCACCAATTGTTCATATGGAATCAAAAATTTCTTCACTATCCGTAAAAACTGAAAAAATCCCTGATCAATTACATCCAATCCAAGTAAAAGACTTAGGAAGTTTAGCACGGTTAACATATGATCCAGAGTTTCCTGATGAACAAAATCTCACTCTTTTCACATTGCCACACAAAAATTTTTGGGTTGTAGGATACATTACATCCTTAGAAATGGATGAAGTATACTATAATTTCAATTATGTTAAATTAGATTCTGAACCTACCAAACATTTTATCAAATATCAGGGAAGTCAAGGACGAGATCCAGAATTTTCTAATAGTTTTGTTCATGGATACTCATATTTACCAATCATTAAAATTAAAAATGAACATTCTATATTTGGGTTTTAAATTAATTCCATATTGTTAATTCTTTAATTTTTTTCCTCGAATCTTGAATTAATCTTTTCATTACAAGAATATAGATTTCAGATGAATATGCAATTTCAATATTATTATGACTTTCAATATCTAAAAAAGCAGATGCAATCACCTGTTTTTCTCCTATTTCAGGTTCATCATTTTTCATTCTTTTATAATTTATAATTTCTAAAAATGTTGGCAACTGTCTTTTGATTTCGATATCTAATTCTTCTTTAGAACGTAATTTTCCATCCTTCAAATTTGGTTTAATCTGTTGAAAAATATCATCTTTGTATCTATTTGATGCCCTGATCATGATTTTAATTTCAGGTAATTTTTCAAATTTATTTTTGAATTGACATATTTCTTTTATAAAATTTGGATATGTATTTTCATGTTCTTGATTAAATTTACATGAATACCACTTTGAAAATTTCATTGCATTTTGGTCATTTTTCATTTTTGCTTTTTTATTAAATTTTTTTTGTGAAATATTTTCTGAAATATTTTCTGAAATAAATAATCCAAAATCTCTATTTGCTTCTTCAAAAATTCCAATGAATATACTATTTACAGAATTAATGTATTCGTTAAAAAAATAGTTTACATAGAAAGGATCAGGATCATATTTTTTAATCTGTTTTAAATAAATTTCACAATTTTTTATCGTTTCTTCAATATCCATTAGTCTTTGTTAGATTCAAGAGTTGTGTATTTTGATTGTGCTTTTAAACTGGATGCTAATTCTTTGAAAATCTCATTCACACTTACATCTACTAGATTAATAGTGGCATTTTCTATTACAATCTGTTTTTCAAATTTTTCTTTGATTGCAAAAGATACTGACGACCAATGCAAAATTCCTTTTAATTGTTCGTCAACTGTGGAATTTGTTGTTGGAAAATTTGCTGGTGAAAAAACAATCCCATTTGTCCACTGCATTGTAGGAATTGCTCCTCCTGATGATCTTGTACTAAACGCTATTTGTTTTACCCAATCATCAAATTTGTATTCAATTACTTCATGAATAATCAATTTTTTCCATGGTTCGACAGAAATTTCCATTTAATCATAAATACTCTTAAACCAATTATAATCTTATTTTTTGTAATGGATAAATGGGCTGACTACTTAATTTCTGAGGTCAGCTATGATTCTGAACATTTGATCTATATCGCTATACGACATATGGATTCTGAAAAAGGAATTACTGCTGGAGAGCCAGTAGATCGGTTGACAATCGCTTCTGATATCAAAAATGGATTATTTTACATCACAATTTACAGTGGTAAAGATTCTTGGAAAAAAGGACATAAAATTCAAACATTCTCAATTGATGGAAATCCCTACTTGCGAATTGACAATAACAAAGTCAAATTAGATTATCTCGGAGATTTACCAGAAACATCGATTATCAAATCTGAATCCATAAAAGAATTAGAATCACAACCTGAACCCCCTTCCAGTCCTAGAGGTTCATTACCAAAAGAATCTACAGAAGAGCTTTCTCAAGAGTTAGATTTAGCTCCAGAACCAATTACAGAAACTGAAGATGAAGAAGCTACTCCTGAACAACTTGCAAGATTAGAACAATTAGAAAAACAAATCCAAGAATTAGAATCACAACCTGAACCCCCTTCCAGTCCTAGAGGTTCATTACCAAAAGAATCTACAGAAGAGCTTTCTCAAGAGTTAGATTTAGCTCCAGAACCAATTACAGAAACTGAAGATGAAGAAGCTACTCCTGAACAACTCACTCAAGTAAATGATCTGCAGGAACAAATTGATGAATTAGAAAATATGTTATCTTCTCAAACTTTACCCGAATCATCTTTAGAAGATGAAGAAGCTACTCCTGAACAACTTGCTCAAGTAAATGAACTGCAGGAACAAATTGATGAATTAGAAGATGTACTATCTACAATGTTACATCCTTCTTCAGATGAACCAACTTCTGAACAAATTTCTAAAGTAAAAGAATTAGAAAAAGAAATTGAAAGATTGGAGGCTGTTGACATTGAGCATGAAATTATTCAAACATTACAAAAACAAAATAAAAAACTCGATGATATTGAGAAAAAACTTCATAGTTCCACAACTCAAAAAAATACTTCAGAATCTAATATTCCTGAAGCTTATTGTGTAAAATGTAAAACTAAAAGAAAAATTGAAAATCCAGAAGAAATTACAATGAAAAATGGCAGACCTGCTATAAAAGGAACTTGTTCTGTTTGCAATTATAAAGTTTTTCGAATAGGAAAACTGAAAAAATAATAAATCTTCTTTAGAATTTAACAGAATTATATCTGTCCTGATTGCCATGCTTGATTGAATCTTTTGATGGCCTCTTGATATGCTATAATTGAATCATCACCTGATGTTTTGAGAAATTTTTCCCATTGTTGATTAAATTTCTTTATTGAATCAATGTTGGTTTCTTTGAAAATATTCTCAATCATTTTTGTTTGTTGTTTGATATATTCAGGACCAATTTCTTCCCAAGTATTTTCCCAACTTGAACTTACTTTTTTTAATAATCCCGCATCTGATTCTAATGCTTTTTGACATGCATCATGATACGTCATTAGTGTTTCATTAGTTGCCTTTTGCCATTGTGCGAGAGATTCTTTCCATCCATTTAATGCAGCATTATACTCCTTCCAAGCTTTTTCAAATTCTGGTTTTTTTGATGAAGATTTTGCTTGTTTTTTTGGTTTTGTAGTTTTTTTAACTGGCTTTTTTTTAGGAGCACTTTTTTTCTTGATAGCCATATAATATTCTAAAAAATAGTAGGTGTTAAATCTTTCAATAATTCTAAAGTTTGAAAAAATCGATTATTTTTAGAATTCTGATGCTTTGATAAAATTTGGAAGATACTTTTTATCCCTATTTTTTAATAATTTATAATGATCTTTACATAGATTTCTCGTTTCTCTAAAACTTATTTTTACAGTCTCTACAGCTTTTAATTTACATTCTGATATACTACATTGCAATATATGAAAAAATTAATTTTTGTTAATAAAACTTTGAAATTATATTATTACCTACTGCTAACTTTTTATCATTGAATTATATCAAAAAGTTATGGATGATGATGAGAAAGGAAAACGATTTTTAGAATTAATTGATGAACAAAACAATCTTCAATGGAGCATTGTTGCAAAATTATCTCTGTTAATTAAATCAAAATGGAGTTCAAATGAAATACAAAATGAACTTGAAACATTAGTAGATAATCATTCTAAAATTACCAAAGAGCTTAACAGTCTTGATACAAATAACAGTATTTTATAGTGTAGTGTCTACCATTAAAGCAATAAACAATACCGCCAAATAAGGACTAGAAAATTTAAACAAAGTCCATGAGGCTTTTTCCATAGGCTTAACCATTACCCATATTGATAGTCCAATCATTAATGCACCTGACACAATTGCGGTCCAAAGATATACACTTCCTATCATCTCTTCACCATTTTGTGTAGTTAAGAAGAATGGAGCAATTGAAAATAGTACCATGATAACAGTTGAACCTGCAATAGCTCTTGCAGATGTTTTTTCAGATTGTACTGCAGTTAACATTGGAACATTTACTTTGTTATAATCATCTTTGAAATGTAATGTCAAAGCCCAAATATGCATTGGAATCCAAATAAACACTAATCCTGCCATTGCAAGACCCATTGTCCACAAATCCGACATACTTACTGATACCCATCCAATCATTGGAGGTGCTCCTCCGCATAACCCTCCTAAAATTATATTTGTTCTTGAATTTCGTTTTAATATATATGAATAAACAAGAACATTGTTTAGCAATCCAAATGCAATGAATGTTGTTGCCCATATACCTTGTTCTAATGTTGTTGTAAATGAAATTCCAAATGCTAATAATAATGATATTCCAGCTAATACTAAGCCAAAATTTTTTGCTTTAACTGCAGGATAGATTCTCTTTGATGGAAGAGGTCTACTTTTTGTTCTTTCCATTATTGCATCAATATCTCTATCATGATAGTTTGTCAAAGTATTAGCAGCTGCAGAACCTGCTGCAACTGAGAATAACATTAATGCCCATGTTGCTGGAGAAATATCAATACCATAGATATTAGATGCTGTTAGTGCTGCACCAAATGCAGTAAAAACCAGTAAATACCAGATCTTTGGTTTTGTTAATTCATAATACACTGCAACTCGTGATTGTGTTTTTTGTTTTTGCAACACTAGTCACTATCCTTTGATGGCATATATGGCATTGCTTTCATGCGTGATTTCATCTCAATAAACGATTCTGAAGACTGAATTCCATCAATCCTGCCAATTCGTTCAGAGACCATCTTATGCATCTGATCTAATGATTTTGAATACATAGTTACCAAAATGTCAAACCTACCTGTAACTTCTGCAACCTCTCGTACTCCATCAATCTTAAATAATTCATTAATTATGTGATCACGTTTTTTTGTATCCATGTTTATTCCAGTTAATGCTTTTACATTATACCCAAGTTCAGCATCATTTACAACAATTGTAAAATGCTCAATCAATTTCCTTTTGACAAGTCTTTTGATTCTTGAATAAACTACTGATGAGTTTACATTGATCTTTTTAGATAAACGTGGAACTGAAATTGATGCATCGTTTGAAAGTTCTGATAAAATTTGTAAATCTAAGTCATCTACCTTTACCATTTAAAACGCCTGAAACGATCTAGATTTCTGGATCTTATAAAGTTATTATTGTAAAAATTGCAAAAAATTATCTAAATTTTGCCTTTTTTGTATAACATCTCTGCTAACAAAACTGCACCTTTTGCAGAACCCATTTTCTTGTTATGTGAGAATAACATATACTTTAGACCTTTATCAAACAATTCTTCTTTTTCTACTCTTCCAATTGTAGTTGTCATTCCGCCACCAACAGTTCTTTCCATTCTTGGTTGAGGTCTTGTGGGATCTTCATGAAATGCATAGTAATCTTTTGGTGCAGAAGGTAATCCTTCAACTGAGATATGTTTATTGTAATCATTATAGAGTTCTTTTGCTTTTGCAGGATCAATTTCTTCTGAAGTTTCTACAAAGACTGATTCAGTATGTCCATCAATTACAGGAACTCTAGTACAAGTACAACTAACCTTAATGTCAGCATCTTCAATTTTACCGTCTTTGAGTTTTCCTAAGATCTTTCTTGTTTCAGTTCTCACCTTTCCTTCCTCTTTTGGGATATATGGTAAGATATTATCGGTAATTCCCATTGCAGAAACTCCTGATTTTCCTCCACCAGAGATTGCTTGCATTGAAGTCATCATGACTTTTTTTGCACCATATTTTTCTAATAGTGGTTTTAATGTGATTGCTAAACCCGTAGTTGTACAATTTGGTAATGGTGCTACCCATCCTTTCCAGTTGCGATTTTTCTTTTGTGTTTCCAGTAATTCAGCTTGTTCATCATTAACTCCTGGAATCAGTATTGGTACATCTTCTTCGTATCTATATGCAGAACTAGTAGAAATTACTGGTAAGTTTGCCGCCATTGCAGTTTCTATGTCTCTTGCAGCAACAGATTCAACTGCTGAAAATATCAAATCTAATTTTGATGTATCAAGTTCATCAATTCTCTTGACAGTCATTGATTTGATGTATTCTGGGATTTCTCCACCAACATCCCATGCAACAATTCCACTTGCGTCTTTAATTGCATCTAGATAGTTCTTTCCTGCCGAACGTTCTGAAGCTGCAATTTGAGTTACCTCAAACCATGGGTGATTCTCTAAAGATTGAACAAATTCTTGTCCTACAGAACCTGTTACTCCAATAATTGCTACTCTTTTCTTTTCCACGATCTAAAACTTGATCGATTTCAATTAATATTCGTTTTTCAAGTTACCAAAAGATACTATATCGCTAATTCCTATCTGATACTGTGAAAATAAGTACAAAAAACAGCATTGCAAGACATATTCCAGTTAAACACGGAGGCAGATTTTCTGTAAATAACTTGGATCCCGATATCATAGATTTTAGCTCAAATGTTAGCCCTGCTGGAATGCCATCCTCTGTCAAATCTCTACTAAAAAAGAGATTAAACCAAATCCCTGACTATCCCGATAGGAATTCTCGTGATTTGATTTCTAGCCTTAAAAAATTCACTGGATTACCAGAATCTAACATAATTGTTGGAAATGGTGCTATTGAGATAATCTATAATTTTTGTAATGCATTTTTATCAAAAAAATATATTCTAATCCCTGTTCCAACATTTGAAGAATATGAAGCAGCAGCAAAACTTGCTGATTGTAAAATAAATTATTTTAAAACTATGAATCTTGCAGAAAATCTAGATTCTTTTATTTCTCAAATTCCTAGAAATGGATGCGTTTTTGTTTGTAATCCGAATAACCCTACTGGAATTCTTTTATCAAAAAAACAATTAATCAAAATAATTATTGCTGCAAAACATAAATCATGTTTAGTATTTATTGATGAATGTTTTATTGAATTAGTTCCACAATCAAACCAATCTGTAATAAATTTAGTAAAAAAATTTGATAATCTCTTTGTGCTAAGATCACTTACTAAATCCTTTGGTTTAGCAGGTCTTAGAATTGGATATGCAGGAGCATCAAAAAAAATTATAGATATTTTACAAAAAATAAAAATCCCTTGGAGCGTAAATACTTTAGCGCACGAAGCAGGAATAATTGCAATAAAAAACAAGTCACATATAATCAAATCAAAATCTATAATTAAAAAAGAATCTAGTTTTCTTAAAAAAAAGATTGCTAATATTAATGGTCTTGAATGTCATGACACATCAACAAACTTTATTCTAATTAAAACAAAACAAAATTCTACAAAACTCCAAAAAAAATTATTAAAACATAAAATCTTGATAAGAGATTGTAAGAACTTTCGTGGATTAAATAATCATTATATTAGAATTGCAATAAAATCTCATAAAGATAATCTAAAACTAGTACAAGCATTGGAGACAGTGACATGAATTATTTAATGATACAAGGAACAGCTTCAGGTGCTGGTAAAACTACTCTAGTTGCAGCTTTATGCAGATTATTTGCAGATATGGGGTACAATGTAGCGCCATTCAAATCTCAAAATATGTCAAATTTTGGTTATTCTACGCATGATTTTGAGATATCTCGTGCGCAAGCAATTCAGGCAATAGGTGCTAGATGTGAAATCACACCAGATCTCAATCCAATAATGCTTAAACCATTAGGAAATTACTATAGCACAGTCTATCTTAATGGTAAACGTTACAAGAAAATGCACGCAAAAGATTATTATGCAAAATTTGTAAAATCAAAAGGAATCAAAGCAGTAATTGATTCTTTATCTAGACTCGAAAAAAATTATGATTTAGTAATTTTGGAGGGTGCAGGCTCCCCAGCTGAAATTAACTTACAAAAATTTGATATTGCAAATATGTCTATTGCAGAAAAAGTTAATGCATCTGTTTTGTTAGTATCTGATATTGATAAAGGAGGATCCTTTGCAAGTTTAGTTGGAACAATAACTTTGTTAGAAAAAAAATATCAAAAATTAGTAAAAGGATTTATTTTTAATAAATTTCGTGGAGATCTTGATGTACTCAAACCCGGCTTTAAAAAAATAAAACAAATCACAAAGATTCCTGTTTTAGGAACAATCCCGATGATAACGATGAACTTACCTGAAGAAGATTCACTTCATGCAAAACCAAAAGAGATTGCTTGGACCAAAAATAATATTGCTAAAATTGATAAAGAACTAGACAAACTAGCAAAAACTGTAAACAATAATTTAGATATCAAATCAATTGAGAGGATGATCAAATGATTTTAGAATCTATATTAATTGTGGTATTTGCGTTAGGATTGGATTTTATATTTGGAGATCCTAAGAATAAATATCATCCAACTGCCTGGATTGGAACATTAATTGCAAAGCTAACACCATTAGCTAAAAACCAAAATATCAATATTGAAAAACTTGGAGGAATTTTTGTAGTTATAATCCCTATTGGAGTTGTAGTTGGATTCCTTTTAACTTTAGAACTTGGAATTTCATTGCTTACAACAAATTTGATGACCGCAATTATTTCAGTTGTAGCTGGTGCAATCCTACTAAAAACTACCCTTGCTATTAGAGGTATGGAAAAATATGCATTATCTGTAGTGGACTCTTTAGAACAGGACAATTTGGACTCTGCGAGGGAAAATTTAGCCATGATTGTTAAGCGAAATACCAAGAATTTGGACAAAAATCACATTATTTCAGGAGTACTTGAGAGTATTAGTGAAAATACTGTTGATGGAATAACTGGTCCTCTTTTCTACTATGCATTTTTTGGCTTGCCTGGTGCATTTTTGTATAGGATAATCAATACCGCAGACTCTATGATTGGATACAAAACCCATATCTTCAAAAATATGGGATGGTTTGCAGCAACTTGTGATTCAATATTAAATTACATTCCATCTAGACTCACAGGATTTATAATGATCATTTCAGCTGCAATTTTGCAAAACAATTGGAAGGAATCATATAAAATAATGATAAGAGATGGAAAAAAAACTGAAAGTCCTAACGCGGGCTATCCTATGGCTGCATTAGCAGGTGCACTTGGAACAAAATTTGAAAAGATTAATCATTACAAGCTAGGTGATGGTGAAATTATTCTAACAAAACAACATGTACTTTCTGCAATCATAATGATGAAACTTACTTCTGTTCTCTTCTTTGGGATAATAATAATTCCAATAATTTCTATTTTATCACTACTTGGATGGTGGATTTATGCTTAAAGAAATCAGTTCAGTTTTTTCTTTTCTAACAATATTTCCATCATCAAATGCAACATTAGAAAATGTTGCAAAATACATGTATGTTTTTCCTATTGTCGGAATTGCAATTGGACTTTTAGTTGGCTCATTTGGTTTTGGATTATCTTTATTTTTAGATCCATTACTAGTTAGCTTATTAATAGTTGCTTCTCTTGCAATTGTAACTGGAATCCACCATGCAGATGGTTTAGCTGATTTTGCAGATGGACTCATGGTAAAGGGAAGTAAAGATAGAAAACTAAAGGCAATGAAAGATCTTTCTACTGGATCGGCTGGAATTGTGGGAATTGTTTTGTATCTTATAGGATTAATAATTACAATTTCTCTTACCAGTGGATTTGATTTGTTTAAGGCAATTTTGATTAGTGAAATCTTAGCAAAATTCTCGATGGTATTGATGGCAAGTTTGGGAAATTCTGCCTCTCTAGGCTCAAATTCTCCTTTTGTCCAAATTATGAAAGACAAGAAAAAGCTCTCAGCAGCATTCTTCATCATGCTCATTCCAGTTGTTGTTATTGGTGAAACTACTGGATTAGTTATGCTTGGTGTAACTATCTCTCTTACTATATTCCTCTTAGCTGTATCTACTCGTAGTTTTGGTGGAATTACAGGAGATGTTCTTGGTGCAACTAATGAACTTACAAGATTGGCTTCTTTGATGGTGTTTGTATCAATATGATTGCTCTTGTAATGGCAGGTGGTAAAGGCACTCGTATGAATTTAGATGATGAAAAACTATTACTCAAATACAAAAAACCTACCATCCTTCATGTTGTTGATTCATTAAAAGATTCAAATTGTTTTTCAAAAATTTTGGCAATTACTAGTTTAAATTCCCCTAAAACAAAAAAATTGCTAGAAGAAAATAATATAGAAACTTTTGATACTCTTGGAATTAGTTATGTAGAAGATCTAAATTCAGCGCTTAGAACTATCAATGATTCAGTTTTAATTACATCTGGTGATTTAACATTATTAGATAAAGAAATCATACAAAAAATTGTTAATCAATATGATTCTCAAAATATTTGGACTAGCGTTATTGTAAGAAACAAATTTTTAACTGCTATGGGATTAGAATCTGATTATTCTGTAAATTTTGATAATCAAGAATGTCGTTATACCGGAATTTCTTTAGTTAATGCAGAAAAAATATCTTCACTTGAAAATTTTGATGAAAATTATATTATAATTGATGATAAAAGAATTGCATTTAATCTAAATACAAAACAAGATTATGATTTACTCAGCACTACCTGAGACTTTACCATTAATTTTGGCTTTTGAACCTGTTGCTTCTGCAATAGCATTACCGCAGGAATTGCATGCAACTGCTGTTGATGCATGAGAATAAACTACTTGAAGCTCACCACATTCATTGCAGTTAACTTTTTGAAATTTACTAGATGGTTTTGGAATTTCAATATGATCTTTTTTCATGCTGCCACCAACTCAAATTTCTTAATTCTAATTCCTGGTTTATTGTATTTCTTCTTACAAACAGTACATGTCATAATTGGAGTAACTTTCTTTGTAACCTTGGCTGGTTTTGCTAGTTTTGGGAATTTCTGTCCACCATATCCTTGTTTACGTTCTGCGTGTCTACGTTCTCCTCTTGCAGAACCACGTCTTTTTCCAGCTTTGTAAATGGAGATCTTTTGTTCAGTATGTGTTTTACATTTTGCACAATACTTTCTGATCACCTTTGGAATGTTCATACCAACAAAACTTTTTCAACCGTAATTTAAGCATTGAATCTATAATAGGCGCAAAATTCCATTAAGAACCGTGACTTCAAGCCTAGCTAATTCAATTTCTTCTTTAAATTCTGTAGCAATGGGCGACAAAAAAGCTGATCTTGTTTTAAAAAATTGTAATTTATTATCAGTTTACACCAGAGAAATTATTCCAAAAGCTCAGATTGCAATAATTAATGATAGAATAGCCTATGTTGGTCCAGATGCTTCACATACACTTGGTGCAAAAACTACAGTAATTGATGTAAAGGACAAATATGTGAGTCCAGGTTTTGCAGATCCTCATTTACATATTGATCAATTTGTCTTGCCCTCAGAATTTGCAAAAAAATCACTTCTTTGTGGTGTTACTTGTCTTTTTTCTGATCCTATTGATGTTGTTAGTGCCACTGGTTACAAAGGGTTTCGAGAATTTCTCAGACTTGGAGAAGACTTGCCGATTAGAATTTTTCAAGTAGTTCCTGGTGGCCTTCCCGTTGATGCAAAATTTAGTAACAGTAAAACTCTTACATTATCACAAGAAAAGTCTGCAGTAAAACACCCTCATGTTCTTGGTCTAGGAGAAGTTTTTTCATGGACTAAAGTAACTCTTCGTGAACCTAAAACAATGAAATCACTTTCTAACATGTTGGAGTGTGATTGCATAATTAATGGACATACTGCAGGTGCAAGTGAAAAAAAACTCAACGCATATGTTTCATCTGGAATACTATCTTGTCATGAACCAATAGACTTTGATCAAGTATTAGAAAGATTACGTCTAGGAATGTGGATAATGATTAGAGAAGGATCTATAAGACGTGATTTGAAGGAAATTATTCCTCGTGTCTTATCTCATGGGACATATCTAAATCGTTTGATGTTTTGTTCTGATGGTCTTGATCCATTAGATATTTCAAAATTTGGTCACATTGATCATTGTATTAGAGAATCAATCAAACTTGGTCTAAAACCAATAGATGCAATTACTATGGCATCAAAAAATAATTTTGATTATTATAATATGGGAAAAGATCTTGGTGGAATAGCACCAGGAAAATTAGCTGACATTTTAATTTTCAATGATTTGAAATCATTTAAACCAACCAAAGTCTTTGTAGGTGGAAAACTTGTAGTTTCAAATGGAAGTATTGTGAATCATATTAAGAAGAAAACAATACCTTCCTGGATCAAAAAAACTGTTAAACTAAAAAAATTCTCAGCAAATGATTTTCTTATAAAATCAAAAAAGAAACAAGTTCTTGCAAAGACTATTTTCATGCAAACTGAAATTATTACAAAGATTGGTTCAGCTGAACTTGCTTCAAAGGATGGTTATGTTTCTGCTTCCTTAGATTCTGATGTTTGGAAAGTTGCTGCATTTGATAGAACACATAGAACAAATCGTCATTCAATTGGATTTCTTGAAAACTTTGGAGCCGATATTGGTGCCTTTGCTTCAACTTGGAGCTTTCATGAAAATGATTTGATAGTTATAGGTTCAAATGATTCTGATATGGCGCTTGCTTCAAACCATCTCCTCAAGAATCAAGGAGGACTTGTTGTAGTCAAATCCGGTAAAATTTTGGCCTCTTTGCCTTTACAATTTGCAGGAATTATTTCAACAGATTCTTTTGAAAAAGTTTCATCAAATTTTGAAAAAATCAACAATTCTATTGTAGATTTAGGTTGTAAATTTTCTAGACCTCATCTAATTCCTCTATTTCTGCCATTCTTGGCTTTGCCTTCAGTTAGAATTCTTTCCGGTGGAATTGTTGATGTAAAAAAACGAAACTACATTCAACCGATCAACTAAGTAATATTAAAAAGGGGGATCTAGGGGATTGAAGCTGAATCTTAATGGCATCAATTCAACAAGGACCAAATGGACCCGTATTAGTTCTCAAAGAGAGTGCCTTGCAGCAAAAAGGCAAAGATGCTCAACAAAACAATATTGCTGCAGCAAAATTAGTTGCTGAATTAGTCAAGAGTAGTCTTGGACCAAGAGGTCTTGATAAAATGCTAGTTGATTCCCTAGGAGATGTTACTATTACAAATGATGGTGCTACCATTCTAAAAGAGATTGATGTTCAACACCCAGCAGCCAAAATGATGGTTGAAATCTCTAAAACAGTAGACAATGAGGTTGGTGACGGTACAACTTCATCTGTTGTGTTTGGAGGTGCATTATTAGCCAAAGCAGAAGATTTACTCAAAAAAGATGTTCATTCCTCAACTATTGTTGAAGGTTTTCAAACAGCTGCAGAAAAAACTCTTGAAATTTACTCTGAATTATCAAAGAAAATTAAATCTGATGATAGAGAATCTCTTTTAAAAATTGCAATAACAAGTATGGAATCAAAATTAATTTCTGAAGATAGTGACACTTTGTCTAAAATTGTAGTTGATGCAATTCTAAAAATTGTAACCAAGAAAGGTGAAGATTATGCTGTAGATCTTGAAAATATCAAAGTTGAAAAGAAAGCAGGCGGATCAATTCAAGACACACAAATTGTAAAAGGTATTGTTTTAGATAAAGAAATTGTTCATAGCGGAATGCCAACAAAAATTGAAAAGGCAAAAATTGCGTTACTTAATTCAGCATTAGAAATTGAAAAAACTGAAATGAGTTCAGAAATAAGAATAACTGACCCAACTCAAATGCAGATGTTCTTAGAAGAAGAAAATAGAATGTTAAAGACTATGGTTGATAAATTACATGATGTTGGAGTTAATGTATTGATTTGTCAGAAAGGAATTGATGACATTGCACAACACTATCTTGCAAAACACGGAATTATGGCAGTACGTCGTGTCAAAGAAAGTGATATGATTAAACTTTCTAAAGCTACAGATGGACGTGTAATTAGTAATCTTGATGATCTTTCAGAAAATGATCTTGGTGCTGCTGATTTGGTTCATCAAAAGAAAGTTGAATCTGACAAGTGGGTATTCGTTGAAGGATGCAGACATCCACAATCAGTTACTTTGTTGATTCGTGGTGGCTCACAAAGAGTTATTGATGAAGTTGATCGTTCTATTCACGACTCTTTAATGGTAGTAAAAGATGTAATTGAAAAACCTGAAATTGTTGCAGGTGGAGGTGCACCAGAATCATTTGCAGCCTCACAACTCAAGGATTGGGCTGATAATTTTGATGGAAGAGAACAACTTGCAATCAAAAAATATGCTGAAGCATTAGAAACAATTTCTCTAACTATTGCTGAAAATGCTGGCATGGATCCAATTGATACTATGGCTAATCTTAGAGCAAAACAAAACCAAGGTCGTAAGTGGACTGGCATTGATGCAAGAAATACAAAGATTGCAGATATGCTATCTATTGGCATTGTCGAGCCAATTGCTGTAAAAGAGCAAATTATCAAATCTGCAACAGAAGCAGCATGCATGATTCTTAGAATTGATGATGTGATTGCTGTATCTGGTGCCCCAAGTGGCGGCGGTATGCCTCCAATGGGATAAATCTTAGTTAAAACTTAAGCCTTTTAATTTTCATAAATTATTGTTGCATAAAATTGGAGTTGATCTAGGTGGTACTAAAACAGAAGCTATCTTGCTTGATGACAACCTAAATGTTTTAGAAAGAAAAAGAGTTTCGACTCCAAAAAATAATTATCAAGAAATTATTAGTACTATTTCGTCTCTAGTTTTAGATATTTCTAAAAACATTGAAGACTTTTCTTTAGGAATTTGTACACCAGGTGCAATTTCTAAACAAACTGGGATGATTAAAAATAGCAATACACAATGTTTGATTGGACAACCACTTAAAGAAGATCTAGAAAAAAAACTAGAAAAAAAAATTTCGATGGAAAATGATGCAAATTGTTTTGCAATGGCTGAATCTAAAATAGGTGCTGCTAATGGATTTGATGTGGTTTTTGGTGTAATTATGGGAACTGGTGTTGGAGGTGGAATTGTAATTGATGGAAAACTTCATTCTGGCAGAAACAATATTGGAGGTGAATGGGGACATCATACATTACATTATAATGGAAATCCGTGTTATTGTGGTAAAACTGGTTGTGTTGAAACATACATCAGTGGTCCTTCATTGGAAAAACAATGGACAAAACTCTCTGGAAAATCACAACTTCTTCCTGAAATTCTTTCTGAAATTGATAGTGATATAGGACAAAAATGGAAAGATGAATTTTTAGAAAATTTTGGTTGTAGTCTTGCTAATGTTATTGATATCTTGGATCCTGATGTAATAGTTTTAGGTGGTGGTTTATCAAATATTGACTTTTTGTATACTGAAGGAAAAAAATCAGTTTACAACAAAGTATTTTCAGATTCAATTGATACTCCAGTTTTGAAAAACAAATTGGGTGATTCTGCTGGAGTTTTTGGTGCATGTATATTATAATTAAAAATTCCATTTTGGAATCTATTTGTCAAAAAAATGTAGATTATGGATATAACTTCAAAAATCTAATAGATTTTGAGAGAAATTGATTTCAAAAATAATACTTAGTCTGTTATCGGTAATTATCGTATTTCAAGCACATCAAGTTTTTGGTGATGAAGAGTTATTACCTATTATTACAGTTGATTTTGTTTCTGGAAATGTAATTGATCTAGATGAAAATCCACAAATGATTAGAGCTGATGTTCGAATTCAAAACTATAATCCTCAAGATGGTTATCACTTTATGCAAGTGACTAAATTAAGTGATGGAGAAATTATCAAGAATACTGAAATTATCCCTAAGGCTATTGCCGGCGCAGCTGAAGATAATGTGTTTGGAGTCCAAATTTTACATTATCTTGATCCTGATGTTCCTGAAGAAACTTTACTCGGCGATTATGAACTTCGAATTTATTCTGAATTTGGAGTTAGTGAAAATATTTCAACATTTTCTATCATTAAATCAAGTCTTCCAACAACTACTCAAAATACAATTGAAGAGTTGGTAACACCTGAAGAAGAATTAGAATCAAAAGTCATTGAAGAATCAAAAATTGAAAATTTGGAACAATCCGAATCTCAAATTCCTTCTTGGGTACATGATATTTTTGTTTGGTATGCAAATGAAACTATTTCAGAAAACGAATTATTAGCAGCACTTGAATATCTAATTTCCCAAGGAACAATTAAGATAGATTCTAATTAATTTATAGACATCCTTCCATTTTTGAAATGAAATATCCATTTGTCATTATTTCAATTTCTATATCTTCTGGAACTGTTTGTGTATGACAGAATCTGCATTCTTCTGTAGTTACTTCTGCAGAACCTTCTCCAATTATTTTTAACCATTCTTTTGCAAAAGAAATTGCTTTTTCTGCATTACTTTTGTCAGTAACAACATCAAAATGCATTGTATGTCCATCTTTTGCTTTTACATGTGTCAAAAACATGAAAATCCATATTAATCGTAAATTATTCTGAGTATTTATTTTTAATTTCAGAAATTTTTTCAACAATTGTGTTTACATCTGCATTTATTTCTGTACTGATCAAAACTAATCCTGCTCCTCCAATAGGAAGTGTAACTCGATAAATTTTTTCATATTTTGCTAATGCAAAAATAGGTTTTCCAATTTTTTCTGATGTTTTTTTACGAGTAGACCATCTGTAAACTGCTTGAGATAACGATAACTCAGTTTCTTCTCTAGAAAGTAGACTTTTTTTCCCAGGTTGAATCTTATCATAAATTTCACCATAATCATAAACACACACATATCGTATATTTTTGTCACATCCTAAAATTTCATTACAAATTTTTTCATATTCCATTTTTTTTCACTATTGTGGTTCAATTGTTGCAGGAGGCTTACTAGAAATAGTATAAGTCACCCATGTAACATCTTCAATTTCATTTGTAATCCTATTACTTATTTTTTCTAAAATGCCATGTGGGAGTCTTGTCCAATCAGCAGTCATTGCATCAATAGAATCTACAACTCGTATCATGACAATATTTCCATATCTTCTTTCATCACCAACTACCCCTACAGCTCTATCATCTCCAACTGCAGCATAAGCTTGCCAAACCTTGTCATACAAATCAGCCTCCATCAATTCATCTTCAACAATTTTGCTTGCTACTTTGGCAATCTGCAGTTTTTCTGGAGTTACTTCTCCGATTATTCTCACTGCAAGTCCTGGACCTGGAAATGGATGTCTCATGAAAAGTTTCTCTGGAACTTTTAGAATTTCTGCTATCTTTCTTACTTCATCCTTGTATAGTTCTCTTAATGGTTCTAAAATTTTCAAATTAAGCCAATCTGGTAGTCCTCCAACATTGTGATGAGATTTTATTACATCTGCTGGTCCTTTTGAAACTCCACTCTCTATTACATCTGGATAAAGTGTACCTTGAGCTAACCATTTGAAAGGACCATTTTTTTCAGAAAATTCAGTAAAAACATGGATGAATTCTTCTCCCACTATTTTTCTCTTTTCTTCAGGATCTTCTATCCCTTTGAGTTTTCCCAGAAATTCATTAGATGCATTAACTGCTGTAAAATTTACTTGAAAATTATCTTTGAACATTTCTTCAATTTCTGTTTCTTCGTTTAATCGTAACAAACCATTATTTACAAAAACACATTTGAGTCTATCTCCAATTGCTTTGTGAATTAACAATGCAACTACAGTTGAATCTATTCCCCCACTAACTCCACAAAGTACATTCCCTTCTATCTTTGAAATATTTTCTACTGCAGTATCTATAAAACCCTCCATTGTCCAATCTTGTTTTGCACTACAAACTTTCAAAACAAAATTCTTTAGAATTTCAGTACCTTGTTCTGTATGAACAACTTCTGGATGAAATTGGATTCCATAGATTGGTTTTTCTTCTGAGGCAATTGCTGCAGCTTTTGCACTTTCTGTATGTCCTATCACTTTAAATCCTGGTGGAATTTCTTCTGCTTCATCTCCATGACTCATCCACGCTCTTACTGATTCGCCTACATCACTTAGAAGATCTTTATCGTTATCAATTGTAAGCAATGATGAACCATACTCTTTGTTTGCTCTTTTTATTTTTCCACCATACTTGTTAACAATTAGTTGATGTCCATAACAAATCCCAAGTAACGGTAAATTCATTTCAAAAATCTTATTTTCTGGGATTGGAGCATCTGAATTATAAACACTAGATGGACCTCCTGAAAAAATAATTCCCTTTGGATTGTGTTTCTGTAATTCCTCGTAACTAATATCATAAGGAACTAATTCTGCATAAACAGAAAATTCTCTAATTCTTCTACAAATTAAATGGCTGTACTGTGACCCAAAATCTAAAACTACAATTTTATCCATATTATCACTTGTTGATATTTTCAAGCATTCGTGTAAATGACCAACCTGCAGTATTGATTAATTCATTTACTCTCTCTTTTTGCCCATAATTTCTAATAATAATCTCTCTTATGTCCGAACCGTTTTTGTTAATAATATAATCAATAATTGATTCCTTCTGGATTTTCCCATTTTCTGCTTCTGCAGAATCTTTTCTTTTCATTTCTCCAATTATTCTATCTAAGAAGAATGATTTGAAGGGAGGTGTATCGGCACTTATTTCAATTTCATCGTCTAAAACTATGGAAACTTGATCTGGTGTAACATACGCATTAGCAATAATCTTGCCATCACTTCCTCTTGTTATTGGAATAGAATTCTCTATTGTTTTTGTTGATGATTCTGTTTTCTTTTGAGTTTCTACCTTTCTTGTTTTTCCTAACTGTGATGCTTTTGTAAAACTTGATTCCTTCAAGACCAAATCTAAAATTATGAGATTTTTTTCTAACATTTCGATTGACTTTTGATGTTTATCAATTTGTTCGATCAAATTTTCCTTCAAGGCAACAATATCTTTCATTTGCTCCTCTGAGAATTTCATAATTTGTAAATGATGAGATGGGTATTAAATGCATTCTAGATAATTATAATATCAAGATCCTTGTATGAGATTTTTTTGAATCCTCTAATCGGCTTTGATGTAGTAAATAACTCCGATTTTGTCTTAGTTGATAACCATTCTAAAAGTGATTTTCCTCTTTTTAATTTCATTAATTTTGTTTTTCTTTCAGATTTTTTTGTACTTGAAAATCTTCCGATTCTGTCTCCAAAATCCATTCCAAACAAAATTATTTTTTTTGCCTTAAAATGACTAGCAAGAAAAACACTTCTATCGCCATCAGTAAAACCTCCAAAATTTTGTATTTTGTTAAATGATTTTGTTTGAGTTGTACCAATACAATTTTTAAAATTTTTTGTAAATTCTAGTTTTTCTATATTGTCTCCATGTGCATGAACAACAAAAATAGATTTTGTCTTTGCAATTTTCTTTAACGTATCTTCATCTCCATCTAAATCAGTAACAACAATATCTGGAATTATTCCATTTTCTACTAATGGTTTAATCGAACTATCTGCAACAATTTTTATCGATTTTTTGAAATTTTTTAATTTTGGAATTGCAGTTGATAGTGAGGGTCCCGAACCTATTACAAAAACAGTTTTACCTTTTATCAAATTGATAATTTTTTGGTTGATATTTGATTTTTTTAAAATTGAATCTAAAATAATGGCTGATTCTTTATCCTTTTTTTCACTATATTTGAATTCTTTTAAAATGTTTGAATATTTCTTTTTCCAACCTGAAATCATCATATGACTCAAATTGCCATAGTTTTTGATAAATCATGTGACTCGACTTGGAAATGTAGGTGTTGGAGGAAAAAATCCTGTACGTATAATGGGAATTCTAAATACGAGTCCTGAATCATTTTACAAAAAATCTATCAAAATAACTAAAACTCATATAAAAAATACCGTTGAACAGATGGAAAATGAAGGTGCAGATTTTATTGATGTTGGTGGTATGTCAACTGCTCCGTATCTTTCAACGACAATCTCAGAAAATGATGAATCAAAACGAATTCTTAATGCTATCAAAATAATTCAAAATATTTCGAATCTTCCAATCTCTGTTGATACATGTAGAGCAAAAGTTGCTAGAGATGCTTTGGAATATGGTGTTGAGATAATTAATGATATTTCTGGATTAAAGTATGATGGGAAAATGCAAGAGGTTGTTTCAGAATTTACTCCATCTCTTATTTTATGTGCATATAATTCTAAAACTGTTTTTGGAAATCATGTAACTGCTACCAAAAATCTTCTCAAAGAAAGTTTGAAAATTGCAAAAAAATCATGTATTCCAGCAGAAAAAATTGTGTTAGATCCTGCAATTGGATTTTTTAGAAAAACTGGAAAAGGTTCATTTTTTACAAAAATTAAATCAGATTGGGTAGAAAGGGATCTATCTATTATCAAAAATCTAAACTCTATAAAACAAAATTATCCAATTCTGATCTCTGTTTCAAACAAATCTTTTCTAGGAAATCTTTTGAGAAAAGAGAATCCTTCTGATCGGCTATTTGGATCTATTGCAGCAGAAGTAATATCTGTCATAAATGGTGCTGACATTATTCGTACGCATAATGTTGAGGCAACACGAGATGTAATTACAATTGCCTCAAAACTTTCAAAATGATACAAAGGCTTATAATCAATATTTTACTTTCTTAACAAGGTTTCATTGGAATTCAAAGAAGGATTAACTTTTGATGACGTTCTTCTTGTACCCAAATATTCAGATATAACAAGTAGGAGTCAGACCGATCTTAGTACAAAATTATCTCGAAATATCTCAATTAACATTCCTTTTGTAAGTGCAAATATGGATACTGTCACTGAATCTTCTATGGCAGTTACTATGGCTCGTGCTGGGGGCATTGGAATAATTCATAGGTTTTTGACTATACAGGAACAAGCCAATGAGGTTCTCAAAGTAAAACGCTCAGGTAGTGTAATGATTGAAAATCCTTATTCTATTTCTTCAGAAAGATCTATTCAAGATGCTTTAGATTATGCAGAAGAAAAAGAGATTTCTGGTCTTTTGGTTGTTGATTCTAATTCCAAACTGGTTGGAATAATTACTGAGAGAGATCTATTATTTGCTAATCCAAACGATCCTATTCAAGATGTTATGACAAAAGATGTTGTAACAACAAAACCTGGTGTTACATTGGATGAAGCAAAAGAAATTTTGCACAAACATAGAATTGAAAAATTACCAATTATTGATGATTCAGAAACTATTAAGGGATTGATAACAAGCAAAGACATTACAAATAATGCAGATTATCCCAATGCCTCAAAAGACAAGAAAGGAAGACCATTAGTTGGAGCCGCAGTTGGTGTAAAAGGTGACTTTTTAGAAAGAAGTGAATCTCTCCTAGAAGCAGGAGCTGATGTACTTGTTGTTGATATTGCACACGGACATAGTGAAAATGCACTAAGCACAGTTCGAAATATCAAAAAAGCATTCCCAAATTGTGAATTAATTGCTGGTAATATCGCAACTGCAAAAGGTGCTGAAGATTTGATTAAAGCAGGAGTTGATGCAGTAAAGGTTGGTGTAGGTTCTGGTTCAATTTGTATTACTAGAGTAATTACTGGTTCTGGTGTGCCTCAACTAACAGCAGTAATGGATTGTGCCAAAATTGGCAAAGATCATGACATTCCAATAATTTCTGATGGTGGTACAAGAACTTCTGGTGATGCAACAAAAGCATTAGCTGCTGGCGCTTCATCCGTAATGGTTGGCAGTATGCTTGGTGGTACTGATGAATCTCCTGGTACTGTTTTAACAAAAAATGGAAAAAGATTCAAAGTTTACCGAGGCATGGCTTCACTTGCTGCTTCTATTGGAAGAAAATCCAAAGAATCAGGTACAATTTCACTTGATGATGATCTTAATGACTATGTTGCAGAAGGAGTTGAGGCAATGGTTCCTTACAAAGGAACTGTAACTGATATTCTAAAACAACTTACAGGTGGTGTACGTTCTGGTTTGAGTTATTGTGGCGCTCATACAATTCATCAAATGCAAGAAAATGCAGAATTTATCAAAATGTCAAGAGCTGGATTTGCAGAAAGTCAGCCTCATGATGTTTCTTTGATGTAGTTAATTTTTTAAACAGTATCAAGAATCACTGAATTATGTTATCAAAAAGAACCATCATTGGATTCATTGTTGGCAGCATAATTATCGCAATTGGTGGTTATTCATTGATTTCACATATTGGAACAATCACAATTAATGAAAATTATACCGTAGAAGTTGGTGATTCCACTGTTTATACAATACCTGCACCTAATCATACTCCACAACATCTGGAAATAAGAGGTGATACATTTGATCTTAAACTTGAAAGCCCAAGTACTGGTTTACAAATTCCAAACATGACTTCATACAAAGATGAACTGACATTAGATTGGGTTCACTTGGAAGATGGTGAATCAAAAATCTTTATTCAAAATACTGGTGATGAAGAATTAAAAATAACTGGAGTCTTAATTCGAAGTTCTGATCCAATAATGTTTACCTATGATCTTATGGTAATTATTTCTGGAATGGTAATTATTGGGTTTAGTATGGGATTTACTATAAGAAAACCTAAAGGTTTCTAGCTTAGTTTTGCAGAAGGATATGAACCTAAAACCTTCATGAAGAGAGTTTCTTGTTTTATCTTATCTAGCATCTCTGAAATCTTTGCATTCTTTTTATGTCCTTCAAAATCTACATAGAAATTATATTCCCATGTATTTTCTTTTGTAGGTCTTGACTCTATCTTTGTAAGGTTGACACTATTTTTGTAAAAATTCTCTATAATCCTGTATAGTGAACCAGGTTCATGTTTTATAGAAAAAATGATTGATGTTTTATCATTTCCTGTTTCAGCAGATTCTTTTTTAGATAATATCAAAAATCTTGTATAATTATTGAGATTGTTTGCAATATTTTCTGCAATTATAGGCATGCCATAAATCAATGATGCTGTTTTGCTAGCAATACAAGCACAATTTTCTTTGTTTAGCTCTTTTACAATTTTAACGCTACCTGCAGTATCATATGCAGGAATTGTTTTCATATTGTGTTCTTCAATGAATTTCCTGCATTGACCTAAAGCTTGTGGGTGTGAATAAACAGTATCTATTTTTTCTATTTTTCCATTTCCAATCAAGCAATGCTCAATTCTGTGGTAAATCTCACCTGTTGTATTAAGAGATGTTGAATAAAGAAGATCGTAACTTTCCCCAACACTTCCTTCTAATGAATTCTCAACTGGTAAAATTGAATACTCTGTTTTATCCATTGATGTGTTTTCCAAAACTTCTGCAAAGGTTGAAAGAGGCACAGTTTCAATTTCTTCATTAAAAAATGATCTTGCTGCAGCTTCACTATATGCCCCTCGTTCACCTTGGAACGAAACGTGTATCATTTCTTATTCTCTTAGATTTATGAAATCACTATTGCCAAAGTTTGAAGAAAGTTTTCTCTCATCAATCCATGAACATTCTGTACATTTTATGGCATCACGCATTGGAACAACTTTACCTCCACACTTTCTGCATTTTGTAAACAAAATTCCTAAATGTGGCTCATCAATTGTTGCATGAATTGTTCCATTAAGATGATTGATAATTTTTAGTGTTACAATATCATTCACTAATGCTATGTTTTTCCTTCTAATGTTTCTAGTTGAACATACACATTCTACTTTTGATGTAGTGGGTTTTCCATTAATGTAATCAATTGACACTGCAATCATAGATGACATTACTGCTACAACTGTACCAATTATTGTATCTCCTACCTTTGGAATTGATAGAGTTTTTGGATGCTTTATGCTTGCAGTTCGTGTAGTTTTATCAATGTTTTTTTGTCCTACAGTTGCAGCTCGAACCATGTCTCCGTCATCAAAAGTGTTGTATCCAGCCTCAAATTCTTCAATAGATGCTATTTTATCCCCTGGAAATATTGCATTTTCTGACATGCTACGATTTTTGTTATTGTGATTATAATTGTTTGTGGTATGCAAGATCTTGGCAAATCATATATCTCTAAAAATTTGAAAAAGAGTCATGAAGGCTCTAGTATATGAAAAATATACTACTAGTGATGATTTTGCTAAAATTTTAGAAATCAAAGACATTCCTATTCCAGAACCAAAACCTGATGAAATACTTTTCAAAGTAAAAGCTGCAGCTCTTAACTATGATGATATCTGGGGAATGAGAGGAAAACCATTAGCAATTCCGTTGCCCCATATCTCTGGAACTGATGCTGCAGGTGAAGTAATTGCTGTTGGTAGTGATGTAAAAAATATCAAAGTAGGTGATAGAGTTGTATCTCACGGAAATATGTCATGTAGAGTTTGTAGTGCATGTACTGATGGTAGAGAATATGATTGTGGAAATAGAAGTATTTGGGGATTTGAAACAGGACCACTTTGGGGTGGATACTGTGAATACACCCATCTTCCAGAAGTCAATGTAGTAAAAATTCCAGAGGGCGTTTCCTATGATGAAGCAGCTGCAGCATCAATGACTTTGTTGACATCATGGCACATGTTAGTTGGCAGAGCAAAAATTCAACCTGGACAATTGATATTGATAATGGGTGGTGGTTCAGGAGTTGGAAATTACGGAATTCAAATTGCAAAACTTTTTGGGTGTACTGTAATTGCTACTGCAAGTCCTGATAAATTAGAT
>JBHHZR010000008.1:0-50217 GCA_046758125.1 Candidatus Nitrosopumilus sp.
GGCTCAGCACGGCGAAAGAGCATACGTTAACGAATAGAAAACATCCTTTTCTTTTTTATTTAATTTCATGTCCAGTAATATTACATAAGAAGAATATTGTATACAAATTTTTTATTTCTTAAAGGAATCGATTGTCTTCTTTTATGGTATTTAATACAATGTGAGTAATTGTATTTTCGATATTAGGAATGGCAGATAATTTCTTTACAAAATTGCTCAGAGATTTTCTATCTTTAAATTTAGCAATTACCACTGTATCTGCACTTCCTGTAATATCATAAACCGCAATTACATTGTCTTGTTTTGCAATCTGATCTTCGATTTCCAGCATTTTTCCTTTAGTTGTTTTAACTTCAATTATTGCTGTTAGTCCATATCCAAGAAGTTCATGATCTAGACGAACAGTATACCCTTGGATGATTTTACTTTCTTGAAGTTTTTTTATTCTTGAAATCATCGTTACTGTAGACATTCCTAATCTAAGAGATAGTTGTCTTGCAGATTGTCTAGAGTCAGCAAGAAGATATTTTAGGATACTGACATCTTTTTCATCCATTTTCATATATTCTGATGTCTAAACAAATATTTAAGAATACTAGATTATATCATATGAATTTAAGGTAAAATAGTAAAATTCCTTATAATCATCTAATTCTTAGTAAATATATGACAATGTTAGTTACATCGGAACCAGCATTAGGAAAAATACAAAAGTACTTGAAAAACATTGGAATCAAGTCATCAATACCTGAACAAAAACTTGATTTTGAAGAAGACTATCTTGATGTGGATTTTTTAAGAACTCATGATGGTATGGGTAATGTTGGATCACTAAAACTTGAAAATTCCCCAATTGATTATATTCATATTTTAAAAAAACAAGAATATGCAAAATGTGGCTATACAGCAGGAAGTCATGTTGGAATGGGAGTTCACAAACATACATGGTGGAAGATACGATTTTTTTTAGTATTTCCTGAATCAACCCGTCTTGGACCCCTAGATATTGGAACAATTACAACAATAAAGAAAGGATTGTTCCACTCAGAAGTTGAAGACTTTATGTGGAATGGATACCAAAAACTTACTACGTTACCCCCAGGTTTAGTTAGAGATAATGTATCTGATGCGTTATATCAGGATCAAAAATTGAAGATGTTAATGACAAAGTGTTTATTAAAAGAACGAGTTATTACGGTTTCAAGATATTCTCCAAAAGATGACACTAAAACACTCAAAACAAATTCCAAAATAGTAATTGAGTCTAAATGGAAACTTTTCAAAGACATCTATCTTGATTCAGAAACTATTGAAATGTATGAAAGAATTTCAAAGATTGTAAAAAAGAAAGTCTATGAATTGAAATATCACTTAACATGATATTGTACTTTGATTTACAATATTGTTTTAAAAACAGAAAAAAATGAACAGATGTTTAGATTATCTTGCATAGAGTTTTTCTTTGAGTAATACATAACGTAAGTGTGAAAAAAATTCAAAGTAAAGAAGAGTTATCAAAAGATTCAACTGAAGAAGATTGGAAACGATTAGAAAAATGGCATTTTGGTAGAGCAAATTACCCTTAATTAAAAAGTAAACAAATAACAATAATTTAAAAATAAATTTTACAAAAATTAAGAAAAGATTAGAACAATTTAAAATAATATTTGTGCTATTTGATATTATGGCATATCATTACAAAAAACCATGTCTAGATTGCATAAGAAATAGATGTGAAATAAATTGTAATTGTGATTGTCATTTTGACCCACGATATCAGTGATAAATTTCTGAAATTAATTTCATAGTTCGATATAATGTTCAGATTTCAAAGCTTTGGCACGATTTCTAATTGTAACTTCTGTAACATTGGCCGCATTAGCAATTTCACGTTGGGTTTTTTCTTCTCCATTTTTAGCACATGCCAAGTATAATGCAGTAGCTGCTAATCCCATCGGATCTTTGCCTGCAGAACCTTCATTTTCTTGTACATATTTGAGAATTTCAATTGCGTATCGCTTTACTCTTTCTGTGATTTCAAGCTTACTTGAGATACGAGCAATACATTGAATAGAGTCCAGAACCGGCATCTTGAGGTCTAATTCTTGATATATCCGCCTGTAACATCGAGAAATTTCTTTTCGTTTAATGTTGCTTGCATCTGCAATATCTTTTAGAGTTCTAGGCGTTTCAGTGTCTCGACAAGCAGCATATAGTGAAGCTGCCATCATTGATGAGATGGTTCTACCACGTACTAATTTTTTTTCGACTACTTTTCGATAGATATATGCTGCTTTTTCCATTATGGAATTAGAAAGTGCAAGCTTGTCTTTTAATCCACTTAATTCATTAAATGCTTGAATAAAGTTTTTATTAATTGATGCATGAGTTAAACTTCTTTTGTCTAACACCCTTAGTTGTTTGAGAAATTTTCTCATTGGAGGTGATAGAGGTTTTCCTGATGCATCTTTGTTAATTGAACTAATTATTGTAGAT
The DNA here is from genome assembly GCA_046758125.1 of Candidatus Nitrosopumilus sp. GTDB lineage: Archaea > Thermoproteota > Nitrososphaeria > Nitrososphaerales > Nitrosopumilaceae > Nitrosopumilus. The sequence goes on from JBHHZR010000008.1 coordinate 2,497, forward strand.
AGCCCTTGATCATGCATTGCTAGAGATGTGCCACTACCTGTCCTTATCTTAGAATTTGTATGTGTAGAAAAAGAACGCCATTCTTGTCTAAAATCAACCATATGATCTAATGTAACAAAACCACAGTTGGCACAAATTAACTCTCCTGTATCATCATCAGTTACTATCGTTATGTGTTCACATTCAACATTCCTATCAATAGTTTTTTGAACCATAGACCATCTTATTTTAGTAAAATTAGATAGCAATCTTCTGAAAACCATTCGCAAGAACATAGTATCCTTGTCCGTCGATCCTTTTTCATCGTATCAACGTTTTCATTCAGTTGATTACTACCACTATTCTGTATACTACATGAAATAAAAATCCCCTTATAGAAATATTGAAAATTTGTACAGTTTTTTTAAGAAAATTTTTAACTTGTTATAGTTTTCAGAATTTTAATTCTTTGCTTCTATTTTATGTTGTTGTACAAGATTAAGAATATCTGCAATTAATCTATCATGATCTATATTTGTCTCAGTTGTTAAATACACAATATGATTTTTATCAAGTGGAATTGTAATTCGTTTTATCTTTTCATATTCTGCAAGAGCATATTTTCCTTCCCCAATTGCATTTGAAAATTTTTCACGTATTTTCCATGTGTCAATTGCATGACGTAATGATTCTTTCTCAGATTGTGGATTCAAATAATTAGAAATGCCCTCTCGTTGTCCTCCAAACATCAATCTACCATGATTATCAATTATTGTCAAAAAGCGAATTTCTGGACTAAGTTTCATTATACTCTCATGAATTTTTTGAAAATAAGATCTCCCAGACATTAATGTAGTAGATTCTATGATGTTCATGTTATTATATGAACAAAATTGAATATATGATTTAGTTAACATTGTTAATTGAATTTTCTTTAACACAATAGAATTTCTTTAAATCCTTTTACATAGAACTTGAAATAATGTCAACACAATACCCAAAAGAACTAGTATCTCGATTTTTTGATGACACGTCTAAGACATATGATAAAGTATCTTTCTGGGCCACATTTGGCAAGGACAAATACTGGAAAAATGAAATCATCAAAAAAATAGGAACTGCAACTTCATTACTTGACCTTGCGTGTGGAACCGGAATATTGACAAGAAAATTAGCTATCCAATTCCCACAAAACAGAGTTACTGGTGTAGATATAACCAAAAGCTATTTGAAAATTGCAGAAAAAAACTCCTCATCATTTTCAAATATTTTATTTGTGCACCAAGATGCAGAAAAGTTAGATCTTGAAGAAAAATTTGACTGTATTTGCTCATCATATATTCCAAAATATTGCAATCCCAAAATTCTAGTCAAAAACTGCATAAAACATCTAAATCCTGGAGGAATGATAATTTTGCATGATTTTACTTTTCCAAAAAACCACTCAATTCAAAATTTGTGGAATTTTTATTTTATATTGTTAAACATCATTGGAAATTTTATTCCATCATGGAAGGAGGCTTTTCTGAATCTTCCAAAACTAATCAAAACAAGTAACTGGACAAATAATTATAGATATGAATTTGAAAGAAATGGCTTTGATGTAAAACTACAAAATTTGACTTGGAATACATCTGCAATTTTAGTTGCCACACATCACTAGAAATTTCTGTGAGTTAAATCATAGTTCTAATAATGAAAAAGATAATTGTACCTGAAACAACTCCTGTTGTTATCAATTTTAAAATAAATTCTTTCTTTTTGATAATGTAAATATCTCCATTATTTCTTTTGAGTAATTTGTATTGTTTGGATGTTGTAATCAATGCCAAGGTAACTAGTGCAGTAATTGTGGCAACTATTATGGTTTCAAATGTTATGGTGTTTGATTGTATAACCGAACCCGCAAAAACAGGGAGTATGCCCCACGAAAATATTGTAGATGGATTGTTATGAAATTTACCTCCAAACAGTTCTAAATTATATGCAAAAAGAAAAAATCCTTCAATGATTCCTATTGGAAAAAGCCAAGGAGAGTCTAAAAATGCAAAGTAAATCCCAACAGAAAACGCAATTCCTAAAGCACTTAATGCAATAATCCAAATCTTTCTTTTTGGTAATTCTCCCCAAGGTTTTGTTTTACCCCCTACTGCATCAAGCAGGTGAGCTCCTACTCCAAGTGCTAAAGCGTAAATCACACAAATTGCTGCTATTCGTTCTAACTGAAGTGGTTCTGAAATCGCTCCTAATGCAGCAAAACAGGTAACAATACTTGTGTAAGGTAAAAATAAAATGCCTATGCTAATTCGAAATTTTTTAGAACCGAATTTTGGAACAAACCATTCTGATGTTCTATCAACTTGCAATGATACTATTTGTTTTTGTTGCATATATGAACATGGGATAGATAATTGATATAATTGATAAAATGATTATATTATTTGTGAACAAATATCAAAAATTTATCAAAAGCGGAATTATTGAATCCCTTGATAAGGTTCCTTTTCATGGTAAAGCCCCAATCAAACGATTATTGATGTTGGGGAAGTCAATGATCCCTCAATCAGATACCCATATTGCAGTTCATTTTGTTAATGACTCTACAAATCTTCCAGGATATAGTAAACTACACAAACATGATCATGATGAAATTAATTTAATCTTGTCTGAAGAATCAGAATTGACATATCAGATTCAATTAGAAGATGAATCCTATAAGGTAACATCTCCTTCAACTATATTCATTCCAAGAGGAATAAAACATAGCGCACAGGCAATTTCAGGCAAGGGCACTTTTGTATGTATTATTTTATCTGATGATCATACATCGGAGTGAATATTAAGATGATATTTCATAACTATTTGAAAGTCATAGAAAATTAGCATTTTAGGTTCGAATTTTAATAGATTCACAGCTGTTTTTGAAAACCCATATAAAAAAAATTAGCAAATGACACAAGAATCGTCATTTAGAAGGCAGACCAAAATGACTACTAAAAAATTGCTCTCATTTGCTATCGATATTGTTACGTGATTTTCATACATTAGCATCAGTATGTTATTTGAGATAACACAGGCATGAATCATAAAAGGTTTGAACTATCTTTGATTTGTCAAAGAAACTATATTTTTGCTTAAGATTTTTTGTGAGGCAATTTGGGAATCTTGCTAAATACTTCTTTATTATAATGATAGTAACTATCATATTTGAAATTGGTACGATTGAAGGGTTTGATAGTATTTTTTTTCTAAAATTATTGCCTAAAAGCATCACATTGATTTCTTTGAATTAAAAAATTATTTAAAAATAAAGACGATTTTGAATTAGTTGAACCTGAAAATATGCGTAATATCATTTCTGCATAAATAGATTCAACATAGTTCGTCCTTTGTCTGTAATTGAATAGATCACATTTGATCCTACTGTTTCTTTACTGACAAAGTTGTAATCTACACATAGATGTAGATAATTCAAAAATGATTTTTTCATTCTGATCTTTGATTTTGAATACAAATCTGAGAATGTCATAGAATTTCCTCTAAGCTGATACAATAACTTCAACAAAGATAGTGTGCTGTAATCTCTTGTCCTTGCCTTTACAGCATCAAGTATTTGCTCGTCTCTTTTTATGATAAAATCTTCGAATTGTTCTGCCACCTCTAATGGCACATATGTCAGTCTCGCTCGCATCATACCGTATGGTACGGTATATTACTTTATTAGTCTTTAACTTGAGCTTTATTGATCTTTCAAGCTGGTTTTTTTACACTAAATTTTTGTGCTTAAATTTTAGACATCGATCAAAATCTCCCAAACAAGATCTAATTCCAATCTACGATAATGGACTCTTATCATAAATAGGCCTCTTCTTTGAAAAATATCTGTGAAAAAAATAGAGGCAATAATCAAGAGAAGGAATTTTCTTGCAATTAGAACTACACTAAACACTGAAGGCACATACATTATCGATAAACGAAACTTGGATGATAGTAATATTTACGATGAATCAAAAGGCTCACGCGTTGGTTCCACTGGTTTGAAATCAATACCTTTGGCAAAAATCGAATTGGTAGTATCCGATAAAGATGCACGAAAAGTAGTTGATATTATTTCAAAAAATTCTGGTTTATCATCAAAACACGGAGGAAAAATTTTCGTCTCTGAAATGGAAGAAGTTTTAGATATGGAAACATTAAATGGAAAACAAGACCTTGAAATTTCTGTAGATGAAAAATTAGAAACACAACCATTACCAAAACGCAGTAGGTTTGTTCCATTACAAAAATTCACTTTACGCAAACTTCAAGTAATCTATGAAGAAAATAAAGAAACTCTTCGAAATGATTACAGAATAAAATCATTTAGTGATTTTGTAAATTATTGTATTATGAAATCTCTTCCTACTTTAGAAAAACAACTAAAGAATACAACAATTGTTTATGAAAATAATTTTGGAGATTTTTAGAAAATATACGGACCAAATAAATACAATCCAATTAAAGTCATTCCGATTGCTGCCATGACTAGTTTTGCAATAAAAATTTTTGATAATTTCATACAATTAAACCGAAAAGCAATGGTATAACAATTACCCCTATCATTACTGCCACTTTGAGGTAATCTCTACGTTTAAGCGATTGCATCTTTTCTCTTTGGAATAATTTACTTTTACGGAAATTCATAAGAATCACTTTAGATTGTATCTTCTCCTTCATTTCCAGTTGCAATATCTACTGCACGTAAAATTTGTGAAACAAAAATTTTACCTACTCTGCCATGTTCTTTGATGATTGTTATTGTTTCATCTTCTTTTGCATCTGGAACTATTGCCTCTAACAGGTATTTGTCATTAAACTGTGGAACAAAAATCTCACTTCCTTTTGATGCGTGAATTTCAGGGCCTGGTCTTTTTCCTCTCCCTCTCACTTTAGATACTGTAAGCCCGCCTATGCCTATTTTTTTTAATCCTTCACTAATTGCCATGACGTCATTTTCGCCAAGAATGACTTCTATTTTGAGCATTTAGTCATTGTAATTTTGATTACACAAATATAATTTCTGATTTTGATATCCAAACGATAATCATTTGTTAATCAAATTTAGACATTGTTATTAATTTAGAATTAACTTTTTTTTCAATGGTACTTGATTCTGGTGATACAGCATGGATGCTTGTGGCTGGAAGTCTTGTACTGCTTATGATCCCTGCTCTGGGTCTTTTTGAATCAGGATTGTTAAGAAAGAAAAACGCAGCTTCAATTTTCATGCAAATCTTCTTTGGTCTAGCCTTATTGAGTGTCATGTGGTTTGTATTTGGATTTAGTCTATCGTTTGGTGAAGATCATATGGGATTAGTTGGAAGTATGGATTGGGTATTTCTTAAAGGAATTCCCTCTGATGCTGCACTAGAACAATATGCGCCAACAATTCCTGGTGTCTTGTTTGTTAAATTCCAATTAATGTTTGCAGCAATTACTCCACTATTACTTACAGGAACAATTGCTGAGAGAATGAAATTTAGTTCATTTATCATATTCATTGCAGCATGGTCTATGCTAATCTACTATCCTCTTGTTCACTGGATTTGGGGTGGTGGTTGGTTATCTGAATTAGGTGTTGTTGACTTTGCTGGAGGTATTGTAATTCACACAAGTGTCGGAATGGCAGCACTAGCTGCCGCTCTGGTTCTTGGTAAAAGAAGAAACTATGGCCCTGCAATAATGATTCCACATAGTATCCCCCTTGCCGTTCTTGGTTCATCTTTGCTGTGGCTTGGATGGTTTGGATTTAATGCAGGAAGTGCCCTTGCTGCATCAGGTGGTGTTGCAGGAAACACTGTAATTGTAACTCACATGGCTTCATCTGTTTCTGCTTTAATTTGGGGTGGACTCTCATGGGTAAGAACTGGTAAACCTTCTGTTGTCGCAACAATTAATGGTGCAATTGCAGGTCTTGCTGGCATCACCCCTGCATCAGGATTTGTGAGTGCTGAACATGCATTTGTTATCGGAATTGCAATTGGTGTAATTTCTTACTCTGGTGTTGTATTGTTCAAAGAAAAACTAAAGATTGATGATGCACTTGATGTTAGCTCTGTTCACGGTGTTGCAGGAATTGTAGGCTCACTTGCAATTGGAATCTTTGCAAGCACTTTGGTTAATCCCAGTGGTGTAGATGGGTTGTTGTTTGGAAATCCTGATCAATTATGGATTCAAGCAGTAGGTGTTGGTGTTGCAGGTGCAATGGGATTTGGTGGGACTTGGATATTGATGCAGGTGATCAAACATCTAATTGGAATTAGAGTTTCACCTGAAGTTGAAGATGTTGGGTTGGATATTAGTGAGCATGCCGAATCTGCGTATTCTGATGAAGAAGAATTTATGTTAGACATGGATACATATACAGAAGAATTACAGGATAAAGATGAAATATTCCGAAGGAAAAAGTAATTCTGTGGTGTGATCCTTGAGTATCAATTACGATGAATTAACAAAACAGGTTTTAGAGTTGGCTCCAGAAGTTAGATTTGCGGGAGTTGTAAATAGTAAGGGTGAACTAATTGCAGGTGGAAAAAAAGATGGTGTTGAAGCTCTCTTAGACGGTGATCAGGTAAAGATGTCAATTCATTATGCATTACAAAAACGAGATCTTTATACTAATTTGGCCTACAAGATTGGACATGAAACCTCATCAATTACAGAATATGAAAAAGTGACAATGATTAGTGTTCCAATAAACTCCCATGAGTTATTTTTAGTAAGCACAGAACCCCGAGCAGATTATCTAAAATTCATCGATTATATCCACTCTGTATTTGATTCCAAAAAAAAATTCTGAATAAATCGGAATCTTTGTGCAAATTCGTGCCTAAAATTACTGTTTTTGAAATTAACTCTAATTGTTAGAATTGTGAAATTATAGTATATCGTCTCCTTTAAACAATCTAAACTTGAAACCTCTTTGTGGAAATAGCAATCAATGCAGTACTCACTATAGTTGGATTAGTTATGCTGTGCTTTGGTGGAAACTGGTTAGTCAGTGGTGGTGTTGCTATTGCAAAAAAATTCCGTATAAGTAATCTTGTAATTGGAATGACGATTGTTGCTTATGGTACTTCTACTCCAGAACTTGCTGCAAGTGTTGCAGCAGCTGGTGAACACAGTGCAATTATTTTAGGAAATATTGTTGGGAGTAATATTGCAAACGTTGGAATGGTAATTGGTGTTGCTGCAATTCTTGTTCCGCTAGTTGTAAGCAAGTCTGTACTACGAAAAGAGATTCCAATAATGCTTGGTGTTTCTTTTTTGCTTATTTTGATTTCAATTGATGGTGAACTTTCAATCTCTGATGGCATTTTGTTGCTTGTGGGATTGGGAATTTTTGGATATTATACATACAGAGATGCAATGAAACAAAGAGAAAAAAATAACAATGACAAAATCGAACAAGGCGCAAATAATATCCATCTTAAATCTATTGGCCTTATTGGAATAGGAATTGTTCTTTTGTATGTTGGTGCAATTTTAACAGTTGATAATGCTGTGGTTTTAGCACAAGAGTTTGGGTTATCTGAAAAAATTATTGGGCTTACGGTAATTGCGATTGGAACCTCTCTTCCTGAATTAATAACATCGATTATTGCAATTAGAAAAGGTCATGCTGATATTGGCATTGGAAATATTATTGGAAGTAATATTTACAATATTTTGATGATAATGGGAGTTGGTGCTGTACTTGGTGGTGTAATGATTGGATCAGATGTTTATGTTGATTATGCAATAATGATTATCTTTAGTCTCTCATTGCTTATTGCACTTAAAACCAGAATAATCAACAGAGCTATGGGTGTATCTTTGACAATTGGTTACATTGCATATCTTGTGGTTACATTTTTCAAGTAATTTATGCCTAGATTTAGATAGAATTGACTGAAATGTTTTCTACCTTTATTGATGGTGCAATAGATGGTAATGATGCCCATTGGATTACATTTGTTTGATTATTTCCAATTTCTGAAATATTTTTTAGTATAGTTGGAAGATTGTGAATTATTCGAACTGATTTACCTGGACCTTTTATCTTCCCGTCTTCAATTTTTCTTATGCCACTTCTTGCAGTACATGAAAAATCTCCTTTAATTGGATTTACTGCATATGTGTACCATAATCTTCCAACTAATATCCCATGTTTTGTATTTTTTATCATTTCTTCTTGAGATATGTTTCCTGAATTTACTTTAAGATTGTGTGGTGCAGAGATTGGAATTGGTTCTGAACTTCTACCCATTGGTGATCCTGCTCTTGATGCATTACCTGTAGATTCCTTTTCTTCTTTATAGCTATCAAAAAGATTTGAAAAAGTATTTTTGAAAATTCCATCTTCAATTAATTTGCTTTTTTGAGTTTCTACTCCTTCATCATCAATTGATTTTGTTCCAATTCCTTCTGGAATGTGAGGATCATCAATTAAACTGAACTTGTCAATTGCAATTTTATCTTGAAAATTATTTGAAAAACAACTCTTCTTTTCTGAAAATGTTTTAAAATTAAAATTTGACGAAACAACAAATGCTAATAATTCCCTTACTGAATAAGGTTCAAAGATCACTGAATACTTGTCTGAATCAATTTTTTGTGGATTTATTGATTCTATGCACATAGTTTTTGCATCATTTCCAACTTGCTCTGCTGAAAAGCTTCTTAACGTTCTTCCACATGCATATCCTATTCCTGATACTGGTAAGGTGCTCTGATCTGATTCAGCATTTATTATTCCTGAAATGTATGTGGCTTTGTCATTTAGATTCAATCCATTAGAATTACCTAGTTCAAAATTCTCTGAAACTATGTTGAGTGAACCTGTAATCGCAGTAATTTTGTTATTATTTGCTGAATTAATCATAATTTGTGCGATATCCATAATTTCTTGACCGGAAATCTTCTCTAATTTTTCATCAAACGTTCCTTCTATCTGTTTGTTATTTGCTTTATCTGGTAGTCCTCTCCAAAATCCTCTTGTCTTTAGCTTAGACGATGTCTCAAATGCATTATTAATTGTTTTTTCTATTTCTTGTTGATTAGTTGTTTGGATTGTCGCAATTTTTTTCTCATGAATTAACCTAATTCCATAATTTTCATCAAAGTTTTGTTTAATTTCAGCTATCTCGGAATCTGTAATTCGTACAGTTGTGATATTTTTTTTCACAACAACTATTTCACATTCATCAATTCCCAAATTCTTTGAATGATTTAATGCCTTTTCTAAGGCAGACAATTATTTTCTCCTTGGATTTTTGTAATTGAATTTATTGATTTTAATTAATTCTACATATGATCCAAACTTAGATGTGTCTATAACTTTATCGAGTTTTTCTTCCATGTCATTTTCCTTGTCGAATTTTTTTAAAATTTTATATTCTGTATTTCTTTCTACTGGGATTCTTCCTATTTCTCTTACAATTCTTTTAATTTCTTTGGGTTTTAATAATTGACCATGTTCAGAACCTGCAGATGTAGAGATGCTTTCATTGATTAATGTGCCTCCAAAATCATTTGCCCCACACATTAATAATAATTGGGACATCTTTTGCCCTTCTTTAACCCATGACATCTGAATGTTATCGATGCAATTATTGAACATAATTCTTGCAATTGCATGTGTAAGTAAAACATCGTTTCCACTTCCTCCTTGTCTGATCCCTTCATGTAGTTGATGTTTGTACATTGGAGCTTCAGATGGAATAAAGTTTAGTGGAACAAATTCCGTAAATCCTCTTGTTTCTTTTTGAATTTCTCTTAATTTCCCTATGTGTCTGACTCTATCTTCAAGTGTCTCTAGATGACCAAACATCATAGTTGATGTTGTCCTGATTCCTATTTTGTGAGCTGCTTTGATAACTTTCTCCCAATCATTTACACTGATTCTGCCTGGAGAAATTTTGTCTCTTAGTTTTTGATTAAGAATTTCAGCCGAAGTTCCTGGAAGCGTATCTACCCCTGCTTCTTTCATTCGCTTTAGAAATTCCTCAATTGAGGTTCCTGTTCTAGATGCTCCATACAGAATCTCTTCAGGTGAAAATCCATGAATATGAATATCTGGGATCTCTTTTTTGATTTCTCTGCAGATATTCTCATACAAGTCCCCCTCCATGTCTGGTGGAAGTCCTGCTTGAATACATACTTCAGTTGCGCCTAATTCCCAAGCTTCTTTGGCTCGTCGCACAATCTCTTTAGTTGGTAAGAGATATCCTTCTTCTTCTCTAAAATCCCTACTAAACGCACAAAAACCACATTGTTTTATGCAGACATTTGTAAAATTGATATTTCTATTTACAACATATGATACAACATCTCCTACTCTTTTTCTTCTAATCTCGTTAGCAACTAATCCTACTAGATGAAAGTCAACCCCAGTTGTATTGTACAATGTCAAACCCTCTTCTTCAGAAATTTCTTTATCTGATAATGCGTCATTTAAGATTTGAGATACAACAGGGTCTGCATTTCTGAACAGTGAATCTATGTTTGTCATCTCCAATACTCCTCCTTTACTAACCCTTCTTCATTTTCAATGACTGATATCTTTTCTTTTAACTCTTTGCTAACCCATGATCGAAATTCTGGATATATTGGGAATCTGCATTCTAACTTGTATCCTGCATCTTTTGAATTTTCATCTACTTTATTAATTTCTGGCCAAGAAAATTCTGGATTTACAAAATCTGGTGTTAATGGTGATATTCCTCCCCAATCATTTATCCCAACAGATAAGAATCTTTGATATGATTTTGGTGATAAATTTGGTGGAATCTGTATGTTCATCTCTGGCATGATGATTCTTGATATGGCAACAATGGTTTTGAAATAATTTTCATTAGCTGAAGGGGAGTCTTTCATAATTGTGTCTGGTTTTGGTTGAAAATTTTGTAAAATTACTTCTTGAATATTTCCATATTTTTGATGCAATTGCTTTATTGCCAAAATTGAATCAATGATTTCTTCTATGGTTTCTCCAATTCCTACAAGAATCCCTGTTGTCATTGGAATTTTTAATTTTCCAGAATTTTCTAATACTTCTAGTCTGGCCTTTGGTCTCTTACTTGTAGCTAAATAGTGTGGCATTCCTTTTTTTGTTAATCTTCCACTAACATTTTCAAGCATAACCCCCATTGAAGCATTTGTTTTCTTCAATTCCTTCATTTCTTCAAAACTTAGGTTGCCTGCATTTGTATGTGGGAATAACCCTGTTTCTACTGCTAGTTCTGATGCATGAATTAGATATTCCGCAGTTGTTTTGAATCCGTTTTCTTTAAGCCAATCTCGTGCTTCTTGATATCTTTGCTCTGGCTGTTCTCCTGTTACAAAAAGTGCCTCAACACATCTGTATTTTTTTGCAAGTTGTAATAGTTCTGTTATTTGTTGTTTTGACATTAATGATAGTTTTTCTTCATCAGGTTCTGCCTTGTATGTGCAGTAAGAACAAGTATCTTTGCAGAGATTAATTATGTTAAAAAAAGCCTTTTTAGAAAATGTAACAGAATTATTCTTGAATTTTTTTCTTAAATCCTGTGCAGCTAAAAAGAGTTCGATAGGATCTTCTAACGCATTTTGATAAATCTCGATAATATCTTGACGAGAAATTTCTTTATTCTCTAAAACGTTGTTTAAACTCTCAGAGTTTAACACAAGTTTGTTCAACAGAAAGATTCTTGCCTAGAAGTATTTATGCTTGTACTGTCCTAATTTCCATTTGGTCTTTCTTGGAGAACAATTGAGACATTTGTTGTTCTACCATCTCTTAGAATTTCTAAAACCATTTCATCTCCAACTGATTTTGCTCTTTGAAGATGTATGAGAATGTCATCAATTTTTCTTACTTCAATTCCATCGACTGATAAAATGATGTCTCCTCCAGTTGGGTAATTAATTCCATCAACTTCGATAGTTTTCTCAGAACCTATCAGTCCTGCCTTTGATGCAGGACTATCTTCTACAACTGTTACTACCAAAAATCCTACTGCGTCATTTAATCCTAAAACTTTTGCCAAATCTGGGTCAATATCGCGACCTGAAATGCCAATCCAAGGATGTTTGTATTCTCCTTTTTCAATAAGTGTTGGAACAATTTTTGCAATGGTTTTCGATGGTATTGCAAATCCCACTCCTGTGAATTCCCCTGTTGTTGATTGAATTGCAGTGTTTATGCCAACAATTTCTCCTCTCATGTTAAGCAGTGGTCCCCCCGAGTTTCCAGGATTGATTGCTGCATCCGTTTGAATCACATCTGGGATAGAATATCCTGCACCTGATGGAAGTAGCCTTCCTAACTGGCTTACAATTCCGGAAGTCATAGAACCTGATAACCCAAATGGATTTCCAATAGCAGCTATTGGTTCTCCTACTTTGAGATTAGACGAATCTCCAAGTGATAGTGGGTGCAACAAAGACAAGTCTGCACTGACTTTGATTGTTGCAATATCTGTAAACTCATCTACTCCAATAACTTCCGCATGATATGATCTTCCATCAAGAAATGTAATTACAATTTTTTTTGCATCTTTTACAACATGTGCATTAGTAATTATGTGTCCTTTTTTATCAAAAACAAAACCTGATCCAACACCGCCACCTCCATCAGCTGTTTCTCCTCTTTGTACATTGACTCTAACTACTCCTGATTCTGATTTTTCAAAAATTTCAATTAATGATAAATTCTTTGTATATAGTGGAGTTGTTTCCCCAACTGTATTTGTTGAGTGTCCATTACTTACTATAATGTCTGGTTTGATTGGTTCTGGAGGTGAAACAAATAGTACTGCAAAAATGACAATTACGATTACTGCTCCTATTGCACCTCCTAAAAACACTCCTGATTTGTCCATGAGATTTCTTCTTTTTTATTTTCTATCTAAAAGGCTTGCTATACACTGATTGAACTTTGAGTGTGATCTTTCATGGAATAACTTCTGCCTCTCCATGTTACAGAAGATGAACTTTTTGCCTGAAGCAATCCACTCAAAAATCCTAAAACAACTACTAGACTTCCTAGTGGTGCAAATAATGCATAAACAGGCCTTAATTCTAATCCTATCTTTGTTTCAATTATTGCTCCTATGTAAATTGCAATTGAGGCGGCAGCTGCGGCAATACAAAGTATCTTTGTAGATAATGCCTCTGATGGAAGTGATACTGATGCTGCAAATATTGGAAATGGAACAAATAACAAAAATGTCACTGCAAAGAAAATCCCAATTGCAATTTTTCCACTTTGAAGATAAAGTGGAATCATTAATCGTTTTAATGCGTTCCATAATGTGTTTTTGTCTCGCGCCCAAACCGCATCAATTAGATGATCGCCTCTTACCATCTTCATTTTGAATCCTAGTTCTTTTACTTTTTTGCCTAGTGCTCCGTCTTCAATGATTTCTTGTTTTACTCCTTCATGTGTGCCAACTTGTTCGTATGCTTTTCTTTTCAAGATGAAAAAACTTCCAAAAAAATATCCTGTCTTTTTTGCTGGGTTGTTTACATTTAATGCCGAAAATCTTGTGTGTAAAAATGTAGAAATCATTGGAAGTGTCACTCTAGTCCAAAAATCAAATGTTAACATCTTTGGAATAGCAGATAGCGCATCTAGATTAAATGAAATTAGATGTGCTACTGCAAGTGATAATACATTTTTAGAATGATTTGTATCTGCATCTGTAAACAACAAAAGTTCTCCAGTTGCTTTTCTATATCCTTCCATGCATGCCCAATTTTTACCCATCCACCCTTCCGGTTTGAGTCTTGCAGGGACTGGAATTATTTTAGAATATTTTTTTGCATATTCTGAAATAATTTTTCCCGTATCATCTTCAGATGAATCATCAATAGCTATGATTTCGTAATTTTCATAATCTTGCTCAATTAACGAGTCTAAACATTTTCCAATAAATTCTTCTTCGTTTCGTGCTGGAAGAATTATTGAAACTTTGGGTGTTGATTTACAAATATTTTCAAATTTATCAAGATATGGTGTTAATCTAAATGAATCCACCATTGCTTTGATAAGAATTATCCATGCTCCACAAATCCCAATTAGAATTACAGTTAGCGAATAATTGAAAATATCTATAGCTAACTCCATGAATCTATCTCTCGATTTCTTCTTTGATACTTTGCATTGCTTGCTCTGTACCACTTTTGATGTGTTTTTTTATCATACCTGTAAACATTCCCATCATTCCTGTTAGTTTAATATCCCAAATTGTTCTAAGTGTGGTTTTATCGTCTTTAGGAGTAAGAGATATTATTTTTTCACCATCTATGATGCCTTTGATGAATTTGGCTTTTATCTTCTCTTTAGGTTCAAGTTTTACTTCTTGTAGACATTTTTGATCTCGGAAGGCAATTGTGATTTCTCTGTTGATTATGTTTCCTTCTTTTGATATGTTCTTGACTTCTTTTGTTCCTTTCCAAAATTTTGGTTCATTATCAATATCTGACACAACGCTCCAAACTTTGTCTATTGGTGCATTAATTTCTACTTGAACTTCAATTCTGGCCATGTTCTACAAACATTTGCTCCGCATTAAATATATTAGATTGTTATTTGTTTTCAAATAGACTGTGATGGGCAACATGCCTAAAATCCAGAACAGTAACTCCAGTTCTAATGGCATTTGCCATTCTTCCGTCACAGTCAATTAAACTTTGAAAGAAAATGAAACCCTCAAAATACATGCCAAAAATAGGAACCTTTGATGGTGCTGGATTTTGGAAGAATGCATATGCACATCAACGAGGAAAATTACTAAAAAAAGTCAATGTACCTGAAGATCAAATCGTTGAACTAGTTAACAAAAAGTATATGGAATTACCTGCTCCACTAAAATACGAAATTGAAACTAGTGGAATTGATAAAAAAGAATTACAGTAAATTCGAAATTCATTTTAACAGGAAAAATTAGGGTTTGTTATGTCTACAATTTCATATGATGATTTTGCAAAACTAGACTTTAGAGTTGCAAAAATCATATCTACTGAACCAATTGAAGGAAAATCTAGAATTATCAAAGGAAAAATTGATTTAGGAAATGATGATCAACGAGATGTCATTATTGGTGGTGCACAATATTTCCAACCTGGAGAACTTGTTGGAAAGATTGTAATTGTTCTTGCAAATTTAGAACCAAAGAAAATGGCAGGAGTTGAATCAAATGCGATGTTATTGGCAGCTGATGTTGATGACAAGCCATTTTGGTTGACAGTAGATGAAGAAGTTCCTTTGGGTAGTCCTATTAAATAGTCTATATAAATAAAATTTTAGTAAATAAAGGAAATTAAATTTGATTTATGATTAATCATAAATCATTAGATTTTTTTCTTCTAGTAGTGCATGCAAATTGTTTACTGATCTGTAAACATCTGGTTCTTTTTTAGCTCCTGTACAGACAAGTTTTCCTGAGGAGAATAACAAAATGACTGTTTTAGGATCTAGCATTCTATGAATTAATCCTGGAAATTGTTCTGGTTCATACATACTTCGTGGTAACGTTCTTGCAGCTTGTTCTAAATGGATTTTTCCCCCCAAATTGATTGAAGCTACAATGTTTTGAATTTCTACAACTGCATCTTTCTTTACTTTAATTCCACCTTTACGAAGCTTTTGTACTACAGTCTTTACTGCTTTTCTTGCCATCTCTTCAGATTTGGAACCAGTACATACCATTTTACCTGATGTGAAAATTAATGTTGCAGTTTTTGGGCTCTTTAATCTAAATACTAATCCTGGAAATTGATCAGGATGATATTCAACATCTGGAAATGTTTTAGTAATTTCATTCAAGTCCATCTTCTGGTCTACAGATGCTGAGGCTACAACATTTTCTACACTTACAATAGGTTTTGTTTGTGGCATATTCGGTTTTTTTTGTATTTTAACTATAATAAAAGCACTCGCCATCATTTTACCCTCCAATAGACGTTTTTTACAATTTCTGGCACAATTTTAGTACTGGGGACTTGGACGAATGGTTTAATTTAGATCTGACTGTCGCTGAGTCTAGTGGATTTTACAAATTTTGATTTTGATCAGTTGTTTGGAATGGGAGATGATACTAACCCCTTAATGATGTTGGTCTGGATTCTTCCAATAATTCTCTTTATTTTTTATGGACAACGAATTCAATTACTTGTAACATCAGGCGAAATAAAAAAAGCAATTAAAAAATTAGATGGATATAGAAATGAATCCAGAACTGAGCTAATTGATTATGTTAAAAAAAATATGAATCCTAAAGATGACTTTACAAAAAAAATTGATAGATTTTTAGATTATTTTACAATCATGCCAGTTGACATGGATCCTAATGGTATTGTAGACAAAGTACAACATACAGTTCGTTCACGAGAAGATTATACAAGAGAACATGTAAAATCACTTTCTCCAGAAACTAGTACTTTAGAATTAACCAAAGTTCAGACTTTGCTTGAAATTGCTTCTTCATTACAGATGATTCATAAAATTGTTAATCATATGTTCTTAACTGCAAAAAAACAAAACAACTATCCTTTGATTTTACCACTTCAGATGCTTCTTCCTTTTATACTGGAGCAGGCAGAAGCGATGAAAGATGCAATTTCTGCATTTAAAGCAGGACAACCTGTTGGTGATGGAATTGGTCCAATGGTTGTAGGCAAAATGATGTTAAATAGTGACAAAGAAACTATTGCATTTCAAACTTTACTTGCAAAAAGTGAATTTGAAGGAAGAAAATTATTTCTCTTAAAAGCAGAAGGACCAGATTCTACTGTAGGCAGACCAGCTGATGCGTTAGAAACAATTGTTTCCAACAATAAACTTGATGCAATTATTATGATTGATGCAGCACTAAAAATGGAAGGTGAAGATTCTGCATCCATTGCACATGGTTTTGGTGCAGCTATTGGTGGAATTGGAACTGATAGATTTCAAATTGAAGCAATTGCAACAAACAACAAAATCCCAATCTTTTCTATAGTGGTAAAACAGTCAGTTAAAGAAGCAATAACTCTTATGACAAAAGACATTGCTGATCAAGCAGATGATGTGCGTTCACAAATCTATGAATTAATTCGAGACAACACCAAAAAAGATCAATCTGTATTGATTATTGGTGTAGGTAATACTGCTGGAGTTCCTCAATAATGTTTGATAAAGAAAAAATCACTGTTGCATATACTGTTGAAAAATGCAAAAAATGTGAAATGATTAAAAAAAGAAAATTTGTTAAAGGTGATATTTTATTTGCTGAATCATCAAAATGTAATTCCTGTGATGGAATAACAAGTATTGAGAAAATATTTGGCGAAACTACTGAGCAATAGTTGTAACTGTTACGCCGTTTTCTGTAGGAATAAAGGTGTGTTCTGCTTGAGCAACTCTTTGTTCATTTACTTCAATTAAAACAGGATAAGCTTGTACTGCTTTTTTCTTTATCAGAATTCCTAACAATTCTCTTGCTTTTTCTTCCTCCCATTGTTTTGTAATCCATCTTAATGCAAATGGTAACATGTTGAAATTTTCCCAAATAAAATCAAGTAGTTTATCAGCTTCTGCATCTTTCGTTTTCTTTCGTGAGTTTAATGCAAAAATGTTTTTTATTTGTCCGTTTCTGACAAATCCTCCTCCTTGATCTGTTGTCACAAACGGCTCACATGCATAAGCCGAATTTTCTGAAAGTGAAAATCCTCCAATTGACCATATATTTGGAATAGATTTTCCAGCATGTATTGTATATTGTTCTAATGAATGTCCACTAAGATTTGCAATTGGTTTGAATCCCATTTGTTTTATTGTAGTTTCAATAGTTCGTCCAATATCACTTGCCTTAACTCCTGCTTTTATCATGGACATGGCATTTCTTAATGCTTCTTCAGCTGCTTGCACTAATCCATCAAACTCTGCATTATAACACACGGTAACTGCAGTATCTGCAATGTATCCATTAATTTGTGCACCAAGATCAATTTTTACTAAATCATCATCTGTGATTGTAATTGGATCATTTGGTTCTGCAGTATAATGAGCTGCAATTTCATTAATACTTGTGTTTACTGGAAATGCACATTTTGCACCTCTCTTTCTAATCTCTCCTTCTACTTCTTCACAAATATCATAAACAGTTTTTCCAATCCAATCTTTTGCTCTGACAATTTCTCTTACTTCAGCAGCAATCTTTCCTGCTTTGATGTAATCTTCAATTTGCACGTCTTTGATCCTTTGACTGCCTTTAAAATGATTATCTGTGAAGCTTAAATTGGGCAACTTTTAGGATTTACTGGGATCGTGGTCTAGCTTGGTATGATTCTGCGTTTGGGACGCAGAGGTCGCGCGTTCAAATCTCGCCGATCCCACCATTAATCATTATCTTATTATCAAATTGTTGTATGGTATTATTGCCGAGCAATGAAGAAGAGTTAGAGTAATGACTTTGATATGAAGTAAACTAATGGCTCTGAGCTCCGGCATGTTTTTATGAATTCTTTAGAATCTTGATTTTGTTGAAATTTGAAAAACGAGATATTGTTTTGATTGCAGGACTTTTACTTTTCATGGTTGGATTGATGCCATTTATGGCACCTGCATATGCTGCTGTTATTGTAATTGTCATGTATTTTGGAATCAAAGTCTATGTTGGAAAGAGAAAACAATCTATTGATAGAGATGTAGGGGAAGGAATATGCATGGAATGTGGTTCTAAAATATCCAATAAGAGATGCCCTAATTGTGACTATTCTAAGGAATAATTCCTACGTATGCCTTAAAACTGAAAAACAGAGTAATTTTATCATGGTTTTAAGATATAGGACTTTAACAACAAGCTCAACTTTTCCTCAATTTCATTCTAAAATGAGGCTTTTCGTCTACCAAATCAGGAAACAGCAATGAATCATAATCTGTCTATAGTATTTTCCCTATTCTTACTCGTAGGGATTATAGTTCCAGCATATGCTCAAACAAATTCTGCAAATGTTGTGATAAATGAAGTTGATATAAATCCTCCTGGAAATGATGCCGCATCTGTTTCTGAATGGGTGGAGCTTTACAATCCTACTGATTCTGATGTTGATTTAGGTGGATGGAAAATTGCATCAACTACTGTTTTGAAAAAAACTATGACAGTCCCAGATGGCACAATAATTAAACCAGGACAATTTCTTACATATTCTTACCAAAGTGTTTGGTTTACAGATTCTAGCGAATCAGTTGAACTCAGAGACACAACTGGAGTAGTTGTAGATAAAACCCCGTTCTTATCAGATATTCAAAATGATTTTACATCTTGGCAAAGACTCTATGATGGATTTGATTCGGATAGTTCTTCTGACTGGAAGTTTGCCACATCTACTGCTGGTTCATCAAATGGAAAATTAGTAGAACCCCAAGCTACAACAGAACTTACTGTTGTCCTTTCCACGGATAAATCTTCATATCTTTTTGGTGAAACTGCAGTAATTGGAGGAAGCGTTTCTAAAGAAGTTGAAACTGTTCAACCCTATTTTCTACCTGAACCAATTATAGTCCATATCTTTGGTCCAAATTTTGATAAAACTATATCTCTCTATCCTGATCTTAATCTCAACTATGAAACAACTCTTAGTCTGCATCAAGTTCTTGGAATTAACGAAGGAACTTATGATGTATCCGTAACGTATGCAGGTGCAACAGCAAATACCAGTTTCTCAGTAGGCTTTGAGATAATTGAACAACAACAACAACAAGCTAGCTCACTTAGCGTTATTACTGATAAATCTCAATATATTCCAGGACAATTTGTTTCTCTTCTTGGTAGTGCTACAGAAATAATTCCATTTGAAGGGATGAAATTTACTGTAACTGATTCTCAAGGAAAAGTAATCTATACTGGAAATTTATTCCCAATTAATGGTGAATTTACAACAAGTGTGTTCATAACAACTGTAAATCCTACATATGGAACTTATGTGATTGATGTTGAATATTTTGATAAATCCGCATCAACAACTTTTGAAGTAGTAGAAGATTTCAAAGAAGATGTTCCAATTTCTCTTTGGGCTGATAAATCTGCATACGGTATAGGGGAAGAAGTTCAAATTTCTGGCAGACTAAATCAAGTTTGGATAGATACAATGGATTTGAAAATTACTCAAACAAAACAATCTGCAGTGGACTTTTCTGAAAGTGATGCTGGATTTAAAATCATAGATGGTGTAAGAATTATGGGTGATGGCTCTTTTACATATTCTTTTACTATTCCAAATAATTCTAACAGATTAGGAGATTATCGAATTGAGGTTTCAAAAGAAATTGGTTCTGCCTCTACAGTAATTCATGTTGTAACAAATCCTGATGAATTTGTTGCATCTAATGATCCATTAACAATTCTTTCTGACAAAGAAGTTTATGATATTGGTGATAAAATAACTCTCAGTGGATTTGTTGCAACCCCTTACACTAGTTCAAGTTACAAAACTGGCTCTTCTGTAAACATTTCTATCTCTCATGAAGATGGAACTCCGCTAGAAATTCTTGGTTTGAAAAAAGGAGAAAAAACTAGGCAAGATGGGGGTGTAGTTGTTGCCTATGACTTCACAGCTATTCCGGAAACTTCAGGAAGTTACTCTGTTCAAGTTGATGTTACTTCAACTGTTTTTTCTGAGGGTAACTATGTTGTAAAAGCTCAATATGGTGATAACACTGCAACCAAAACTTTCTCAATACTTGATCCTCTTAGTGTTACAGATGGTGCTATTCTGTTTCTTGATAAGGAAGTATATGGTTTGGGCGAAACTGTACATCTAACTGGAATTCTCCCTCCATCAGGTGAAACTACGGTTGAAATCTCAATAACTGAGCCTGATGGTACAAGAAGTGATTCTGGTGCATCCGTTGAAAATCAACGTTTCTCATGGTCTTGGAATACTCCAATTGCTGAAAAATTTCAAAGTTCTAAAGTAGACAAAGATGAACGAGATGTTACAAAGTCAAACTTTGGAATATACAAAATTAAGGTTGCTACAGACACTTATAGCAAAAATGTTTTCTTCAAAGTTTCATCAGATCCTGAAAATGACTCGCTATCTAAAACTCCTCTCTTTGTAAGTACCGAAAAATCCTTGTACAAAGCAGGAGAAAAACTTAAAGTTGTTGGAAATGTTATAGCCCGTGAACAAGGTGATGAAGGTCTTGTGGTTCCTGAACGAGTGACGATAAAAGTTCTTGATGGGACTTTTCCTTACAAACAAATTCATGAATCTTTTGTTTACCCAAATCAAGGAGGAGATTTTTCCAGTCTCTTTGAATTACCTGCAACAATCTTTAGTGAGGGGATTTATTCTGTAACTGCAAATTATATTAACAAAAAAGCTGAAACAACATTTAGTGTTGCAAATGATTTTGTTTTTGGAATTGATGAACCTGTAACTCTTTTACTATCTACTGATAAATCTGAATATTATCCTGGTGATACAGTAGTGTTAACTGGAAAACCAAACAAGTTAATTTATCTTGAAAGATTTGATGTTAGTGTAATTAAAAAAGCAGAAACTGAGATAACTTGTGGTTCATTCATTTGTGGAATTCATGCAGGTCCTGTTACCTCTATTCGTCCAGGACCTTCTGGTTCGTTTACCTATCAATATACAATTCCTGATTCAGTTTCTTCAATTGGAACATACGAAGCTACCGTAGATGCTGACTTTGAGACACAATCCATTAAATTTAATGTAGTAGAAAAACCACAAACGCCAAAATTAGAAACTATGATTGAAAAAGAAAATAGAATTCCTGAAAAAATAATCCATATCTCTACTGAAGAAAAAACCACTGATGATGTGACAGTTGCACCTAGAGTCGTTTCTGGTTCTTTGATAACTCCTTCAAGAGGAGATGAATCAAATGTTAATATCAAAGTCTCTACAGTAACTGGAACTTGTATCATTGGTCCTGATGCTGCTTGCTTAGTTAGGGAATCTACTAGAAAACAAGGTCAAATCTATGACGTTGTTGAAGTTGATGGAATTAATCTCAAAGTAAGATATAGCGGTTCTGATGTGCGTCTTGAGAAATTCAGTATTTTACCTGAATCCTCCACTGCATTTTTACCCGACACAAATTGGAATGTTGAAGTCCTTAAAGATGAACAAGTTTCAAGATTCTACTATAAAGTTACATACAAAACTTTAGAGTAAGTTCAAAATACCATTCACTTGAACATTTGTTAGGATGAAATTACAGGTGTTGATGTTTTATCAAGATGATCCAAAAAAATGCACTGCTGCAAAAATGGTAAAATTTGGTCTTGCTCAAAATATCAAAAAGATTGGAACTAAAGGGTTGGTTTTAGATCCTTTCTCTGAAAAAACTTTATTGCCTAAAGATAAACCTCTGATCAATTCTGTTATTGGAATTGATTGTTCTTGGAATCTAGCAGAACAAGCATTTTCTAAAAAATTTGGCGGCATCAAAAGAAAACTCCCTCCACTACTTGCAGGAAATCCTGTAAATTACTCTAAATTAAACAAATTAACTACTGCAGAGGCATTGTCTGCTTCGTTGTTTATTTTGGGTTTAAAGGAACAAGCCATGCAACTACTTGACAAATTCAAATGGGGTCATACATTCTATGAACTTAATCAAAATCTCTTAGATGAATATTCAAAACTTGATGATGAAAAACAAATCGAATTCATTCTAAAAGATTATGGATTATTATGATGTCTTTTCTTGAGATAGATTGCAATTCCAACTGCGATTATTACTGGTATGATTAAAAATTCATACTCTGGATTTTTTTCTATAAACTCTATGTTGCTAGATGTATTGGTAGGCAATTCTTCTTTTTTGTCTGTTACAATAAAACTTGATTCATAAAAATCTGGTTTTAGGACAGAATTTGAAATTGCAAATATTTTGATATTGTTTGCTCCAATTCCTAAATTTGTTGTAGTTTTTGGAGATATGTTGATTGTAATATCATTTCCATCTAGTTTTAGTGTGTCGGAGGATACAATTTTTCCCTCACTATTTGCTAAAAAGTATAAAATGGAGTCCGAATTCTCTGCCCTTATCTCCACATCTAATTTATCCCCTTTTTGAATAATATCTTTCATCTCTATTTTTTTGATATTTGGAAATTCAGCTTTTTCAAATTCTGCCCATTTTCCTATTTTAAATGGATATGAGTTATCATTAAATGCTCTTACTGTGATTGTTCGTGATTCTGGTGCATATGATTCCAAATAAAACGGTCCATTGCTTATTACGGCATGATTGTATGTTTCAATCCATTTTATTGAAGAGTCATATCTTTTTTGATAATATTCAGATTTTTGCCCATCTTTTAGTGAAATTGGAATATAATTGATATCTTTGAATTCTCGCAAATATTCTTTGATGATATTTGCGTCATTTGGAATGATTAGTGATAACCAGTTTACATTTTTACTTGTAGCTCCTGACCTTGAAAATGATACCTTCCCATCTGTTACTGCTTTCTCCATGGCCGCTGAGATCTCCCAAGGCGTAGAACTCCATAATACTGCCCAATCTGCAATTTCCCCTTCATCAAAATGCCAAAAATCTACATACACTTCAATCGTATCTTCATCAATTGGATTTACTCCAATGATTGTCTGAATACTCTGAGCAGCTCTTGGAGTAAATTCAGTGTCAAATGTTTTATCATTTTCATCTGTTCGAGTTCCCCATTCTATTGTAAAATACAATGAATGCAAAATATCATTCATATCCATTTTCTGACCATTATGCCAATTACTAAATTCAAAATCAAATGTTACCTTACTTGTTGCAAGTGTGTTTGGGAGAACATTTTCCCATTTTTGTAATGTTGGGTTCCAAATTATTGCTTTGTTAGGAATGTCGAGTTTGTCATTTGGTCCTGCAGTTTCAACTTGCCATTTTGCTCTAACGGGAAATGTTTCTCCAGTAAATGGGTGTTTGAATGTTCCAGGATCTGAAATTATCCCCCAAATATGTCTGCTATAACTATCTGTTAGCCCCATAACTGGATTCCATGCACCTTGATAGATTTGTTTTACACCAATTACAAACTCATCATTATTGCTTTTGGCATTGATGGGAGTAAATCTACTTGGAACTCCTGCGCCAAAATCATTGATTATCCCACTGACTTTTTCATTTGCAACATATTGATCAATTTTGCTTGCCAAAAAAATTCTAACAGATTCATTGATTCCTTCCATTACTGCATCTTGTATCATCTGAGTTCTTTCCTCTGAAGTTTCAAACTCCCCTGTGTATATTTTCTGAGTAAGATTATCTAATTTATCGTTCTTGTAATTCCAATATGATGGGTCATTAAATCCTGGCATGTTTGAGAACCAAGGTGAATACATTTGTCCTAATCCTACAGAGTCATATCTTACAAATGCAGAACGTGCCCATCCTTCAGTGTATAAACTCCATTTCAAATCAGAAGGATTTGAACCATACACTACAACAAACGCCTTGTTTAAATCTCCAAAGTCTTTTTTGATGGTGAATCCAATTTTTTCAAGCTCTACAGCTAAAATCTCCCCAATTGATTTTCTTACGGGATCATCACTTCTGATAAAAATCGTAACTTCAATTGGTTTTGAATTGATTTGCCATTTTCCGTCTATTTTTGCAGATCCCTTTTCTTTTAACGCCTTGGAGATTATCTCTTCTGCAAGGGCAGGATTGTATTTGAAATTAAATGCCTCTAGCTGCTCAATCACTGTAAGATATTCTGGATCTGATGGGCTGTAATACGAAATGATTGGAGCCCCATATCCTCCCATCAATTCATTTACGATTAATTTTCTATCTACCAAATAATTTAGTGCAAACCTGATATCTTTGCTTGAAAATGGATTAAACTCTTCAGATTCTGCAGGATTCACTAGAATGCTATATGAGCCGCCTGTAGAATCAAAAACCTGCAATCCTTCTCTTGCTTGATGGTTTTCTAATCTATCTGATGAAATTCTATAATAATACACATCCAAATTACCATTCCGTACTTCTTCTAAGGCTGTATTTTCATCTAAATACTGAATAAATTTCACTGAATCAAAGAATGTATTTTTTTCTGCAAATACTTCATTGTACATCACAGTTGCAATTGAAAGAGCTAGTATGGCAACTAGCAATTTTTTCATGATCATAATTTTAAAAGCTTGTAATAAAACCTATGTCATAATACCCTGAAGTTATTATCTCCTAAAACCTATATCCCTTACATGAATCAAAACATGCAGTTAAAAATTAACTCTAAAATGATTGCTGGTTTACAAGGGATTATTCCTGATGGAATATCTATTAAAGATTTTTCTGCTGTCACAAAAATGGATTTTGATGAATCTAAAATTTTTTTAAACGAATTCATAAAAAATAACATCGGAGAAAAACAAAATAATTTTTATTATTTTGAAGATGGTGATAAATTAAAAATTGCTGTTATGTTACTTGAGAAAGGTTTTCCTATTGATGAAATTTCAATTGCGTTGGATTGGAAAGATTTTGAAGGATTAACAGCAGAAATTTTAACTTCAAAAAATTTTGCTGTGATTAAGAATATGATTTTAACCAAACCTAGAATGGAAATTGATGTTGTTGGGATTAGATTAGGTATTGCAATTTTGATTGACTGTAAACACTGGAGACGTTATAGCACTTCAGCGTTGACTACTGCAGTAAAAAAACAAATTGAAAGAACAAAGCAATACGTTGCTAAAACTCCCGGGGCAATTGCTGTGCCTGTTATTGTTACATTATATCAAGACAAAATTGATTTTATTCAAAGCGTACCAATCGTGCCTATCTTTCAATTTTCTTCATTTGTTGATGAATTTTATGGAAATATCGATCAGATGAAGACTATAAGAACAGACTAGTTATAAAAAACAAAACTCCGCCTATCAAAAATCCCTTTGTAATCTTTAATGAATTATCAAGTGCCTTGGAGTAGTCTTCATAGATACTCTGTCCCATCACTTTTACTTTTGTTTCATTTTCTAAAATTTCAAATTTTGCTGAAGTAGTTTTTGTTTCAGCATTTTTTGCAATTTCCAAAAACCATTTTGAAATCTTATCTGCTCCTGTGATCAATCCTAACTGATAGTATCCATTCCTGTTTCTGGCTTTAACTGGTGCATAATGTGTATCTGATGTACAAATCTCCAATAATTGATGTTCTTTTTTTGAAAAATTATCTATAATTTTCTCTCTTACTCCATTTTCCATATTATTTGCATCTGCCCATCCAAGGAAAAATTTTTTATTATTAATTTTTAGACACACAATTCCTAATCCTCCCATCCCCAAGTCTTCTGTCCATACATCCATTCCATCAGAATTTGCGTAACCAAATTCAATTGGAAAACTATCTTTTGTAATTAGAGTATCTAAACATGATTTTGCAGCTTTGAGCATGTCTTCGCCATCTTCTTTCGAAATTTCTTCTCCCATTGCATTGTGACAATCTACTATCATTGTTCTAGCATAGTTTCTATTCTTTGCATATTGTTCAATTTCGGTTTTCATGTAGCTTGGAATATCTTCCATGCCATGTGGCGATAATGATAAAAACAACAATGGATTATTTCCAAACAGTAATCCAATAACTCTTGCTTTGTTAATTTGAACAGTTACTGGTTCTGTACATTGAATTCCTTCTTCTTTTACCTCACTATTCTCTAAACTCTTTAGATAATTTTCAACTTCATTTTTTGAGGGAAGATTTAATGCATGATCTGAAATGCTGTGCATCACCATTGCAGAAGAATCTAAATTTTTGTAAATTAGGTATGGAATGTTGCTTCCTCCTACTGGATGGTATGGTCCTGGATGTATTTCTGGTAACACCATTCTAAACTCTGTTTCTCCATTTGATGATGATAATCTTATTTGAGAAGTGGATACCTTAGCTTCATTAGAACGCTGTTCCATTATTTCTTCTGCTTCTGCATGATCATTTTTTTGTGATGCAAGATATGCTTGAATTGTTTTATGTGTGCTTTCCATTCCCGGCCTTCCTGCTCTGTCAGTAAGGATTGACCATGCACTTGCTATTATCAAAAAAGAACCCCCATAAACTAATGTAATGGGATCACTTAACATTGAAAACCATCTCTCTTGTGGAATTAATGCCAAAAACATTGCTAAAGGTTGAACAAAACATATTGCCCATGATTTTTTGATACTAACTCCAAGAGTTGTTGTGTAAATTCCTATTCTGAAACTTGCAAATAAGAACATTCCAAAAGTTACAAAAAATAACGATACTTCTTTAGATAGTACAAAACTTGCAAGTAATCCCATTAAAAGTGTGGCAACCCATAACAAGTTCCCAAAAAGTGATGAATGTAATGACTTTGAATATTCTTTTTTCTTTGTAAATCTAGTGTCTAGTAATTGGGTTAATACTAAGACCGCTATAACTGCAGGAATTCTGTACCACCCTTCTTCAATTCCCAAATTACTCAGATATCCTAAATATGTTGTCAGTGAAATTACTGCTGCTACTATCAGTGACCCTACTAACGAAAAATAGTGTGATGATGGATTGATTAGAGTAAGGGAAAACCTGTTGTGTATATTTGAAACATCATCTGGAGCTTTTTCCATGGTTTTCTCACGGTGCTAAAAAGATATCAATTGCCCATGAAACTGCAATTAAACTAATAGGAATTGATATTACGATTTTTGGATCTAATTTGAATCCTTTAGTTTCATCTTCAAAGAATCTCATTAAACCTCCACTTGATGCTGGAAGTGGTGCTGATTTCTTCTTGCTACTCATTACAATTCGAAAACCTAGATTTTAACATAAAAACTTTATTATTTATTTTTCATTTTTTCGAGAGTCTCTAATAATGAATTGATCGATTTTAGAATTTCTTGTTGTTTTTCATGATTACTTTCGGATTCAAGTTCTTTTGATAGTGATTCTAATTTTTTCTCCAAAGTTTCTTTCAAGGCTAATTTTGAATTTTGTTGTATCTTTTCTTTTGGCATGTTTTTCTTTTCAGGTTTACGTCCACAACTAACACATAATGCCTTTCCATCTTTCATCACCCTTACTCCTGAACAATATGGACAAGGTTCCCTAAGTAGTGTCGCACCTTTTAATAACATCTCGGCAGCTTTTTTTGTGAGTTCTTTCGACATTGTTTTTCTTTGATTTTCTTTCTAAAAAATCCCTTTATTTTTGATTCCTAATTGATTCCCAAACAAGGCTTAATAGTGCGTATAATTGAATTTATTTTGAACGAATGGCAGTTATTTGTAATACTTGTGGTCTCCCAGAAGATTTGTGTGCTTGTGGTGAACTTGCCAAAGATAGTACTAAAATTATAATTCGATTAGAAACTAGACGATTTAAGAAAAAAGGCACTATGATAGAAGGGTTAGACCCTAAATTAAATAATTTAGAAACTGTTGCCAAAGATCTCAAAAACAAATATGCTTGTGGCGGAACTGCAAAGGATGGTTATGTCTTCTTACAAGGTGATCACCGAGATACCATCAAAGATACTTTGATTTCTTTGGGTTTTCCTGAAGAAAGTATAGAATTACACTAGAACAAATTGCAAAGTTCAAACAAAATTCTGCAAGCCATTGGAATTCCATTTACTGCACTGCTGTCTATAATTTTTGGTTTACTTCTTGTCTCGTTTCCAATTGGAATCTATGTTGTTTTTGAGAGTGAGATTGGTGATGACATCAATTATGAATATCCTTTTACTCATTTAGCTCTTTTTGAAGGAACAGAAATTTATCAATCATCAGTTGATATTAGTATTGGAGATGTCTTTGTTGTAATTTGGACTTTTTATGCTGTAATTTTTACTATTGCTTTGCTAGGTCCAAAACATGGGTTTTTGAAATCCTTATCTCCAATAATTTCTTTGGGAAAATTTGATTCCAAATCAAATTATATGATTAGTATTACAAAATGGTTTTCTATTTTAATTTTAATTTCAGCATTGATAAATTTCATTCAAGAAGAATTTGGAATTGTAACTGTTCCTCCTATTGCTGACAATAATCTAGTTCAATTTTTTTATGTCAGTATTGCCCCCTTGTTAGAAGAATTTGGATTCCGCTTAATTTTAGTTGGAATTCCACTGTTTGCGCTATATTCTCACAAATCCTCAGTAAAATATTTTGTCAGATGTTTATGGAATCCAAATATTTTAGAAATTCATAATAGTAAAAATGCACTTTTCTTAATCGTTTTTGTTGGGGTTCTTTTTGGTTTTGCACATATTGCATTTGGTGAATCCTGGAGTGAGGGAAAATTTGCTCAAGCAACTGCTAGCGGAATTATTTTAGGATGGGTTTATCTTAGATATGGTTTTGTAGTTTCGCTCTTGATTCATTGGGCCACTAACTACTTTGTTTTTTCATATGCAAATTTTATTTCTCAATTAAATTTTATCTCCATTGAGGATGCATTTTCTCATTCATTAATGTCATCAGTAGAATTGTTGTTTTTGGTTTCAGGAATCTTATCTATTTTTGTAATATTTGTTAATAGGTTTTATTCCACAAAAGAGCCTAACTTAGAGATTTAGGGCAACTTTCAAACCCTTGTATCTGTTTCTAATAGTAACTTCTGTAACTCCTGCGGCTTCTGCTACATCTCTTTGTGTTTTGTTTTCTCCGTTTGTTACACATGCAACATAAAGTGCAGCAGCTGCTAATCCCATTGGATCTTTTCCTGCAGAAATTTTATTTTCTTCTGCAGTCTGTAAAATTTTTGTTGCTTTTCTTTTTGTCTTTTCAGATAATCCAGCTTTGCTTGCAATTCTTGAAACACACTTGATTGGATCAACTACCGGCATTTTCAAATTTAATTCTCTTAACAATAAACGATAACACCTTGCAATGTCTTTTCGTTTAATATTACTTGACTGTCCAATATCTTTTAGTGTTCTTGGTGTTTCAGTATCTCTACATGCTGCATATAATGCTGATGCAATTAATGCTGAAATAGAACGTCCTCTAACTAGACCTTTTTCAAGTGCTTTTCTGTAAATGTAAGCTGCTTTTTCAATCACTGCATCTCCAACTGCAAGTTTATCCTTCAATCTATCTAATTCACTAAATGCTTGTCTGAAATTTCTATCAACTGGTTCGTGAACCTGACTTCTACTGTCCCAAGTTCTTAATCTTTCAATTGTACTTTTCATAGATGCAGTTAATGGTTTACCAGTTGCATCTCTATTTTGAGGATTGATTACGGTTGCCAATCCCATATCATGCATAGCAAGTGAAGTTGGAACTCCAGCTCTACTTTTGTTTTCACCTTCATTTGAAAATGATCTCCATTCTGGTCCTGATTCTTCTACTTTGTCAGTAATTACAAATCCACATTTTCCACAAAAATTCTCTCCAGTGTTTGCATCTGTTACTAGAGTTCCTTTTCCACATCTAGGACATCTGTCCTTTGGATTTACTGTTTTAACCATTTTATCTCCCCAAAACCTTTTATGATAATATTTAACATTTTCTGATTCATTACTTATAAGTCTGTTGCTGATCTCGTACGAAAAACGGCAATTTTGATTTGTTTTTTGTGCATTTTCTAGTTTGTTTCTAAAATTTCTTTGATTTTTTCTGCAATTTGTGGCTTTTCTTTTTGTTCTAATAAAAACTTCAAATCTGCATAATTATCCACATCCCACATTATTCTTTTCACAAAAACCATTGCGACATTTAGCGTGTGTTCTTTAGCAGTATTCATGTGAATCTTATAACTGTCTTCATCATAATGCGTTTTCATTAAATCTATGGGCATTCTTACTAATGCGTTTGTACCATCAAATCTTCTTGATGGAACAATGATTGCAAAATTTGGCGGAGTTTTATAATTTAACATGAAGTCAATATCTTGCGTTTTGATATATGGTATGTCTTGAGGAAATACAATTGATGCATCAAAATTGTTTTCTAAAAGATATTTATCAGCAAGTGCAACTGCATTGTTGACACTTTCTTCTTTTTTATCAATTATGGTGATTGTGTTGAATTTCTTTCCAATCTTAATTGCCTTTTCTTCTTTTGTTACTAAAATTATTTTCTCAATTTGAGGTGATATTGATATTGTATGTAAAATTTCTTCTAGCATCACTTTACATAACTCTTCAATTTTCTGTGGGGATAATTCTAAACGAGTTTTTGCATTAGAGAAAGTCTTTACAGGAATTATTGCAGCTATCTTCAAGTTACACGTGTACTTGTTTTAAAATGAAATTTGCTAATGCGTCTTCAGCTAATTTATTTTTCATAGTAATTTTTGTTTCAAAAACTTTCATATCTAAACTTTGAATTTTTTTAATTAACATTCTATCTTTGGAATCTACAATCATATTTGAACATACATCTGAATACATCTTTGCTAATCCATAGACATTTGATTCAATTCCTGCAGCCTGCATGTATTTTGCTGCAGGACCCGTAATTGCATTATCTCCAATTAATGGACTAACTGCTACTACTTTTTTCTTTATTTTTGAAAGTTCTTTTCTGATTCCTTTGATTTGAAGCATTGGTCCAATTGATGTAAGTGGATTTCCTGGGGCTATGATTACCATGTCAGCATCATGTATTGCATTTACTGCTTCAGGATTTGGACGAGCTTTTTCAGCACCGATGTATTGAATTCCTTCAACGGTATCTTTTCCTCTATGTTTGACCCAGTATTCTTGTAAATGTAATTCTCCTTTGTCTGTAATTATTCTTGTCTCAATGCTATTGTCTGTAACTGGAATAATATTTGCGCTAACTGCAAATTTCTCACACATCCATTTTGTAATGTCACTTAGATTCTTTCCATTCTTTAACATGTTTGTTCTAATTAGGTGAGTTGCAGCATCTCTGTCTCCTACTCTAAACCATGTCTCTTCTCCAAATACTTCCATTTGGCGCAAAAAGTTGAATGTGTCTTTTTTAATTCCCCATCCTTTTTCTTGATCAAGCAAATCTGCTAAACCATAAACAATTGTGTCTATATCTGGACACACATAGAGACCATAAAGCCAATAATTGTCTCCTACATTACTAATTACATTGACTTTGGATTCTTGTGATACTAATCCTCTAACTAGCTTGACTGAACCTGTACCTCCTGCTAAAATTGTGATCATACCATTTCTCCCTAAAACTGCAAAGTCTACTTGCATTACTCCATATTACTTTTTCAAAAATCAAAGATCAGAATATTGGATAGGTTTATTACTGTAATTTCATGGATTTTACACGTGTCTAGGGCTCTAATTTTTACAGTTTTACTTGCAGGCCTTATTGTCATAGGAACTAGTACTCCTGTATGGGCTGCCCAATTTGATGCTAGACTTAATCCAAATAGTGATTCATCTCCATTTTCTGTTCATTATCAAAAAACTGTCTTTTTTGAATATCCAAATGGTGGACAATTATTTGATGATTTGAAGGGACATGAATGGACAGTAGAGGCAGTTGCTGATTCTTCCAATCCTGGAGTTCGAGCACTTATGGATGACTTGAACCAAAAAATTACCCTAGATGGAAGTCATGCAAGAATCTCAGACTTGAATGTCTCTTATGATTTTCATCTCAAAGCAAGAAATATCAACACATCAATTGATTATAGAGTAATCTTAGAAGGAACCTTATCTGATTATGTTATTACAAAAGACGGACAACGAACTCTAGTTGATCTAGGTTGGAGAGGACTAACTGCAAATAATGATGTTGTAATTGATGGCGTAGAAATCAATTATCCAATCAGTGTAATACGAGACAAAGAACCTCAAGCATATGCAATTCTTGCTGGTACTGAAGCTGAAGATATTCTAAGAAAGAATATCATTAATGCAGATTTCATTTTAGAACAACCTATGAAAAACTGGCACTTTTTGTTTGACCCAACAGGAATTAATGTTGATGCTGGTACATTTGGATTAAGCGAAGATATCTCTGGATTTGTTGTCTCTACATGGACTATGGGTGAAAGTAGTCTTAGAGAAGGAAGACAAGTTGAAAGAACATTTGAAGCAGAAATAACTGCTGATCAACCATATATTGTTAGAAGTGTACAATCCGCAGATGCCGGCAATCTTGCAGCTATTGGTTTTGGTGCATTAGATGTTTTAGATGAACTTGAGATTGCAGGTGTGACCCCCACTCCTCCTCAAGGATATGCGACAACTTCAACTGGTGGCTTTCCAATCTTTATTGTATATGGAATGGCTGGAATGGCAGCAGTTGCAGGAATTGCTTTCTTTTTCATTAGTAACAGATCACTGAAAAATCAAGCACAAGGTCAACAAGGAATTGATCCTAGTAGATTAGTAGGTTATGAAACCAGTGCATCATCTGGTGGCTATCAAACAAACCGTGGTGAAGCACAATTAGCAGATGATTCTGGTTATCAGCAACATCGTAGTGTTTATGATGATGCTCCACAACAACGTCCTCCACCACAAGTGTCTACTACTGAAGAAGCAGCATGTGGATGTGCAGCATCTGCTGATATGGGTTCAGAATGTGATTGTGAAATGCAAGGCTCTTGTCTCTGTGATGCAACATGCAAATGTAATGCAGAAATCTGCAAAGAGCAAGTCCGCTCCATGAGTTAAAATCTAAAAATTTCTTATTTTATCCAGTTATTATTGAAAAATTAAATTCTCTTTCTAATCTTGTATGTTCTTTTTAGAATCATGTCTAGTTCCTTGTTCAATTCATTTTCTTTTTTAGAAGTGATTCCGTCACGAATTTGTTTTCGAATCTGTCGTGCTTCACTAGTTAATGATTTTAGCTCTTGAATGTCAGTCAACTTTATTAGGACAATTTGTTTTGAATATATTTTTTTTGTAAATAATTTTAAAAATTATGTGTGCTGGGAGTAACCCTCCTTTTGTTTCCACGCTATTTCGCTTTGCAGCCTACCTGAACTTAGTACAGGTTCCTTGAGTTCTGTTTGGCTTTGCTCCATGTGGGTCGGCTTTTTCATTCCTTTTATGGAAATCTCAGGTTTTGCCATCATTGTAACGCCATATTGGATTTTTTTCTGCTCCGTTGCCAATCATCTCTGATTATCCATCTCCGGATCACATTTCCTGTATGGAGGGAGGAGTTTCCTCTGCCGTAGCAGCGTATCGTGCTCCAGCTCACACAGAACTAATACCAATTAATTACATTTGAAGATTACTTTTTAGGCTTTGTGCCTATAATAAACAAAGTTCCAAATTCTCTTTTCCATTTCTTTTTACTTTTCAAATCTTTGATATGTTTTATTTTTACTTTGAATCCTGCATCGTGAAAAAACACCTTCCATTCTTTTTTTGAGTGGAGGTGCATCTGAATCTTCATGATTTTTGCCCATCTTGCAGTTACTTTATTGTCTGTGTAAAAATCTGTACCACAAAAGAATTGTCCTCCTGGTTTTAACATCTTGAAGATCTTTTCAAGTGCTATTTCAATTGAATCTGCATAGTAAAGTGATTCCATTGAGAAAATGAAATTAAATTTTCCTTTGTACTTCCAAGATTCAACATCTGTATGAATAAATTCTTCTTTTTTGCTATCCTGCTTTTTTTTAGCTTGATAGATCATCTTCTTACTTACATCAATGCCTATTGCTTTTCTACAATTTTTTTCCTTTGAAATCTTTCTTACTATCCATCCATTTCCACATCCAACATCAAGGAAAGTAAACGGTTCTTCAAATGAAATTGTTTGTAAAAATTTTGAGACATTTTTTCCATGTTCCATCTCCATTAATTCTGCTCTGCCATTTTGAGCCCATTTATCAAAAGTCTGTTCAACCCCATTCATGATTTTTGATCTTTTTATTTCCATTATAATCTTCGTCTTACTGAGCTTTGAGATGAACGACTTCTACGTGTTGCTTATATTCAATTTTCATCAATTTTGTTTGAAAAGAATTGCCCGATGAATCATGTCGAAACTGTGGTGGTCAACTATCTGAGAATACCAGATGTTCTCAATGTCGAAAGCCAGTCAGCATGATTTGTAAAGATTGTACCATGTGTACAATAGAGCAATTTCATTCAATTTGTATGTCTCACAAGACCAACCAGACCAACGCTGTGCCAAAAATCAAGTCAGGTAACTACCAAAGAGTAGTTGCCTTGGCTTGATTTTTACAAAACATGTTTTGTAGTTTCGTATCATTACTGCCCAAGTCTTAAGTAAGATGAGCGTAAGTTTTGATCTTTGTGAGGCAAATTTCAGTTGTGCTAAGCTTAATCGTACTTCTTTTAATGCCAGTATATGCATCAGCCCAGAGCCCAGACAGGATTACAATTCTTGACACTTTTGGTGATTTTGATAGAGGTGAACCTCTCTTCATTTATGGTCAAATTGCAAATCTTGAAGACGACTCTTTTCTGATAATGCAAATTATTAATCCTCATGGGGATTTGTGTCAAATTCAACAACTCACGCCATTAACAAATGGCATCTTTGTCACAGATGTAATTCCACTAAAAGGAAGAATTTGTGGTCTTCCAGGTGAATATGAAATCAAATTATTTTATGGTGATTATACAAAATCTGCTACGTTTAATGTCTCTTCTGATTTTTTTTCTGAACCAACCAATGATCAAAAAGTTTCTCTTGCTCAAAATCTTATAGCAAACCAAGCATCATTCATCTCTGAAACATTTGATATTGTTTCCCCTGTTTCAAACCTCTCCTCTTCCAATCTATCTGAACTAGAATCAGTTTATGTAGATTTATGGGATAAGTTTTTTATAGATGAATTAATTTTTGAAATAAATCCATTAATTAGGACTGCAATATCTTCTTCATTAGATTCTGTACAGCAATTATTAGATGAAGATGAGGTGTCTTTTGATATTGCAAAATCAATTGATAAAACAATTTTTGCAGCAATATTTTATTATGAAATTGGTGATAAAACAAAAGCCATTGATTTGTTAACTGATGTGTTTGTAGATATCAGAAACATCACTCCTGATAAAACAACTGCTCAACGAACTCCCACTTTTGATGAATTAGAAGAAACATTGCTAAACTTGATGAAAAAATCTGACACAGTAATGAGTAAACCGGTAAAACATGAAGTTGGCTTTATCTTTGCTAGAGGAACTGCACCCATTTACTCTGATGAAATCACCAAACTCATTGATACTCTTTCAAAATCACGATATCTTGATGTTGTCTCAAGAAAACAAAGTGATCTTTACAAACTTGTACAAAATGATTGGGAACCCTTCAAACCCTCCTTGATGGGTAAAGAGTCTATTGAAGAATTAATTGCTTCAAATAACCGTGTTTCAGAGTTACATCAAGCAGCAATACTTTTAAGAGAATTAGATGGTGTTGAGCGATTTATTTCATATGATTCTAAAGAAAATAGCGAACTTGCTAATCTAATAATGCCTGACTGGAATGACTTGGAATCTGATTTATCATTAGCAACATCAGTTGAGGATATCTTGGATTCTGAATCTGAAATTACTCAGATGACTCAGATTATTGATATTTCATCAAGAATTAGTAAGAGCGTTGAGATTTCACAATCAGCAGGCACAAATTCTAGTCTTGTTAATAACTGGAAATCCCTTTTAGAAAGAGTTGAGAACGCAAACTCAACAGATGAGATCTTGGAAATTGTTTTAGAATTTGATCAATCTATAACTGCGCTTCGAGAGAAACGAAATCCTCTAGTTGTTTTAGAATTTCAGTATAAATCAATGAAAGAAAAAGCAGAGCTTCAAGCTGATTATGAAAATCTATTTCTGATTGACAATGCTCTGAAAATTTTAGATACTGCAAAACAAATGGAATCTGGAAATCCCTCTATTACCAGAATTGACCGAATTGAAGTCTTATTGAATTGGGTTAGTGAAAAAGCTCCTCAAATAAAAGAAGATTTAGATTCTTATGACAAGGATGCATTCAAAATCCGTGCAGCTGACATCTTACAGCGTGCAAAATCTCTTGAAAATCTTGTTGAAATGAGCATGACAAAGAATCGCTTCTTGCCAAACTATACTGAATTTACTGATAAATTTAATGAAAAACTTGACGATGTAAGAGATCTTGTAATAAAAAATGATCTTGATCAAGCTGACGAATTAGTTCGTGAATTGTTTGATGAGTGGACTAGTGTTTCTGAAGCATATACAAATGATCCATTTGGTTCTGATGTTGGATATACTTCTGATGAAATCAAACGCATTGAATTTCGTAAAAAACTAGATGCACTATCAAATATGGTTTCTACTTTCTATAATAATGAATTTTCTGGATATTCTGGAACCTATAACAAAATGATGGATGATGCTGATAGATTAATTGAGATTGCAAATTTTGTTGATGCTGAAGATAAGATACAAGAAATTGGCGATTATCTTAGTGAACATTTAGAACTTCACAATCCTAGGATTATGTATGATATTTCATATGATGCAGAAAAAAACATTTGGGTGATACAAGGCTTTACTGAAAAATCAGAATTTGATAGAAGAGCCAATCTGTATGTTACTGTTTACAATATGGATGGTAGCACACATAGTACTATGAAATTTACTGATACTAGACAAGGAAGCTTTTATACCCAGTGGTTTGCACCAACAGAACCTGGTCTATATGTTGCAATGTTGCAATATCAAGATTCAAAGGCAACACAAATTGTTCACGTTGAGGAAGAATTTGATTATGATTACACTAAATCTGATTTGAGTATGGTTGATTTGGCACGTGAATTTGAAGAATTAGAATCATTTGCACGAACATTTGGTGGTTCAAATTTTGATCAAAATCCTAGGTTTGCATCTGTGATTGATGAAATCAAGTCTGGATTTGAAAACAAAGATACTCAAAATGTTGATGATAATCTAAATGAACTTAAGACAATTATTGAGAGATATCTACCAATAAGATCACGTGTTGCAGTAATTGAGGCAAATTATGATAATGATCAATTGATGTTATCTGGTGCTGTTCAAAAGACTATCGCGTTTAGAGAAGATCTGTTTGTTGATCTTTATGATCAAAGAGGTGAACTTGTAGAAGAGATTGCTCTAAAAGATAATTCTTCAGGATTATTTACTAAGGTACTGTCTCATCCATTTGAACCTGGAGTATATGTTGTACAGTTGCAATACCATGATTTGGTTGTAACTGATTTCTTTATTGTAAAATAAAATTTTAAAATCTATATGTTCTCATTCTCTAGAATGAGAACAATATTAGCTATTACTAATTAGTTGTGTCTAATTTTCAAAGTGTTTAAAAGAAGTTTTGACATGTATTATGACATGAGAATTGATTCATGCAGGAAATGTGGTGTGACATTAGAAGTTGAAAAGTCATGTAACATATGTAATGAGGCAAGTCAATTTCTCTGTCACAAATGTGGCAATGTTACTGAGGAACAAATTCATTCACAATGCAAATTAATTGTTGCCTTTCACTAAATTGAATAACTGCCTTACAGCAAGCTTTGGATGATGAGTTGCTAACTTTAACATGTTAGATAACCCAAAATCTGCCTTTATGAAATCTAAGAATTCTTCAGATTTTAACTCCTTGATGATGTCTAATTCTTTATCCCATTCTTCATCTGATAATCCAATCCATCTGTCTTGTACCTTTCCTGCAGAATTTATTTTTGATTCTATCTCTTTTCTCCAGTTTTCTTCATATGGATAGAGTGCATCTTTATTGGTATCTCCAGATTTTATTGCATTAGCTGCTATTTTTCCGGCAACTCTGCCAAATTTTATTGCGTATCTTATTCCTTCTAAGACAAGTGGATTTGCTTGTCCTGCTGAATCTCCTACTAGCATCAAATTGTTAAAGACTGTTTTTCTTGATAACCCATCATTTGGTATCAATCCATAATGAAATTCTATTGGTGTAATTTTTCCAAGTTTCCTTATTGGTCCTAATTTTGTGTCCATTAATTCTTTAAGCCTCTGTGTTGGATCCACATTTGATTCTGGTTTTCCTATTCCTACTCCAATTCTAACGATGTCATTTCCTACAGGAAAAATCCACGCATATCCTGCAGGTGAATACTGCTGTCCTACCATTAACCACCATGTTTCAGAATCTACATTTTCAGCCTTTACCTCATATTCTGCTCCTGCACCAAACCTCTCCCACTGAGTAACAAAACCCATCGCTTTGCAAACTGCAGAAGGAAATCCACTTGCATCAATTATTATTTTAGAATGAAATGTTATTTTTCCATCTGGTCCAATACCACTTACTCCTACAATATCTCCTTTGTTATTTTTGATTACTTCGTTGACATTAATTTTAACAAAAATATCTGCTCCTGCTTTTTCTGCTTCACATGCTAACCATCTGTATGTTTTTCTTACATCTAAAACTGCTGCTCTTGGAATTGAATCACTTATGGTTACTTCGTTGTTTGGTGAACAAAATGAAAAATTCTTAATTGGATTAAAACAATCATCTGGAATTCCAAACTCTTTGATATTTTGAATCCATGTAACTCCACTTGTTCTGACCGTCTCTGCAATTGAGTTTTCTTTCTCAAGTAATGCTACTCTAATTCCATTTTTTGCAGCTGCAAATGCTGCAGATGAACCTGCTGGACCTCCTCCAACAACTACTAAATCATAATGATATTCTTCTGGCAATTAACTTGAATCAACAACCCTAGGATATAATTTTGAGGTCTTTGCAGAAATTATTTTTTTAAAACAGGAGCGCCCGATGAATCATTTTCTCTTTCTGTATCGAAGGTTTCCATGTGTGCTGGATCTCTATGCATAAAACTATGCACTTCCCCGTCTTTTTTTCTACAGAATTTTGAATGAATTGTCTCTTCTATCTTCAGTGTAGTCTCATTCTCGTGAAATAGACGTTTTCCACATTCAGGACATGTGAATTCAGGCATAAATCCCGTCTGCATCAAATCTATTTAGATGTTTCATGTCTTTCCAGAAATTAGATAGTGTGAACCGAAACTTTAGATGTTTAGGAATTGATACTTCATTATGGATGAATCTGTTATCACACCTTTTCTGATGTGGTCTGCAGTGACTGGAATTATTATGGTAATTACAGGATTGAGTTATCGAGCATATTTGAGGAAAAAGAATCATGAGATCTCTCCATCTTGAAAAAAAGGGTTTACGTGGTTTAGCAATTGCTGAAAGCTTTAGACAAAATTCCCAAAAATCCATCTTTGCTGGAATTGTAATGCGACGAGATTTTGTAATTGATGGTTTTGTCTTTGGAAGTACAACATTGGAAGGAGATGATTCTACTGATACAATCTTAGAAATGTATGATGAACTTCAAAGACCCGATATTAGCTATCTCTTGATATCTGGTTTGATTGTATCAATGTATAATATCATAGATATCAAAAAATTATATGATTCCCTCAAAATCCCAATCATTGGAATCTCCTATCATGACTCTTTAGGAATTGAAAATGCAATCAAACACCACTTTCCAAATTCTTTTGAATCAAAAATTTCTGAATATCAAAAACTAGGCAAACGAGAAAAAATCACTCTAAAAACTTCTCATGATGTTTTTGTTCGAACAGAAGGATGTGTTCTAAATGATGTAAAACATCTGCTAAATGAGTTGACATTGCATGGTGCCATTCCGGAACCTATACGTGTATCTCAATTGCTTGCAAAAACATTACTTCAGAAAAGATTATCCTTCTGATGCAGTTTTGCCACCATCGACATTTAGGATAGTTCCTGTAACCCAATTTGCTTCATCAGATGCCAAATATAGTGCAGCATTTGCAACATCTACAGGTTCCCCTATTCTTGCAAGTGGAAGCCTTTCTTCAAGAACCTTTCTTGCCTGAGGATCATCAAGATATGGTTTTATCATTCCTGAATTGATAATTCCTGGATTCACACAATTGCATCTAATATTTCTTCTTGCATATTCTACTGCAATTGATTTTGTAAACATCGTAATTGCAGCCTTTGTTGATGAATATACTGCCAAATGAACTCTAGGGATTGCTCTTTCACTTGAAATAGAACCAATGTTTACAATTGCACCACTTTTCACATCTGACATTTTTGAAAGTACTGCTTTTGTCATATGGAATACTCCTAACATGTTAATGTCAATTAATTTTTTAATTTCAGAATCTGGCATTTCATGAAAATGTACAGGATCATTGATTGCTCCTGCATTGTTAACTAAAATATCGATTTTTCCATATGTATCCATAATTTGATTTACTGCTTGTAATACTTGAGATTCATCTGTTAAATCACATGAAATTGATGCTGTTTGTTCTTCGTTTCCAACTTCCTTTCTAGTTTTTTCTAATTCATCTAAATTTCTCGCAACTAGAACTACTTTTGCCCCCTCTTCTGCAAATCTCTTTACTAATCCTTTACCAATATCACTAGATGCACCTGTGATTATAGCGACTTTCTCATTTAAGCGCATAAAATTACACATACCTCATAGCTTATAGAATTTTTGTTTAGTTTCACTCGTGAATTTATTTTTATTTGGGTTCGTTAATTTTTTTAATGTATTCAATAATTCCTGTATAATCTAATTCTCCAAATCCTTCTTTCACGGCATTTTCATAGATTTCTTCAGCCTTTTTGATCATTGGTAGTTCAATACCTAATGATTTTGCAGAATTTGTCATTGTGTTGATATCTTTTTTAAGATTAGCAAGTGTGAACGTGGCATCAAATTTTCTATCAATCATTTTGTATGCCTTGTTTTCACTCATTCCTGTTTTGAAATATGTCGAGTTTAAAATTTCAAGAAAAATCTTTGGGTCGACATTTGCTTTTTTGACAAGAGTAATTCCTTCAG
Source organism: Candidatus Nitrosopumilus sp. (assembly GCA_046758125.1). GTDB lineage: Archaea > Thermoproteota > Nitrososphaeria > Nitrososphaerales > Nitrosopumilaceae > Nitrosopumilus. The sequence continues at coordinate 44,318 of JBHHZR010000008.1, forward strand.
ATAACGCAAGTGCAAGCATGGTAATCTGAAGATTCATGGCTAATTTGACAGAATGGGCTACTCCTGATTCTCCTAGAAAAAATACTTTGTTTGCAATTTTTTCAAAGATATTTTTACAATCTTCAAAACTTTGTTTATTTCCTGATACCATCATGACCAAATCTCCTGTAATGGCTACATTTGGACCTCCCATGACTGGAATATCCAATTTTTCAATATTGTATTCTTGAAATTTTTTTGAGATGTTTTTTGATTCAGTTGGATCAATTGTGCTCATATCTGCAACAATCAATTTTTCATGTCTCCCTTCAACGATTCCCTCTTTTTCAAATGAAATTTCTTTTACTGCATTTGCATCTTTTACTACAGTGATTACTAATTCTGAGTTTTCTGCAACTTCTTTTGGTAATGTTACAACTTTAGCTCCTTTTTCTTTTGCTTGTGCTGTTTTTTCTTTAGTTCTATTGTATACTGTTACTTCAAAACCTGAATCTAGTAAATGCAAAGCTACTGCATTTCCTAACATTCCAAGTCCAATAATTCCTATCTTCATCTTATTCCCTCATTAACCATGTATCTAATGACGTTCTTCATTTTGAATTTCCCATTGGTCATTTCCAAATCTTGATGCTACAAATTCTAGTTGCCCTATTGTCTTATCTCCTCTTTTGACTTTAGCATAATCAAATTTTTTCATTCTAAACACCCTTTCTTTTGGTTTGAATCCCCCCTCAATCACTTTAATCTTGAATCTCTTACTTGCTTTTATGATTAATTTTCTTGCATTCTGTACATCTCCAATCCATGAAAACATTTCAAAATCTCCAAAGTTTTTTGTAGATACAGCATACCCGTATAATCTTGCTTCTAGTTTTATTTTTTGAGTTTTTGATTGTTCATTAAGCCACGTAACTACTTCATCTCCATGTCCTTTTTCAATACCAAATGTCTCCGAGTCCTTCATCTACAAAAATTCACAAATTCAATCCATAATAATCATTTTCAAATCAGTGTTAAACTAAAATATTGATTTGTTCCCTAGATTTCATGCTTACAATTGATTGCAAAGATGTTTTATCCATCCAAAATGAATTAGTTGTTTATGTCTCTGATCAAGTTGCAGCCATTCCTACACTAAAAAATCATCAATTTACTCTATCTACTTTAGAAGACGATGAAATCATTGATACTAATACAGTAATTACTTCGATCAAAGAATTTCTAGATTCAATTGGAGAAGGTCGTAACTTTGCTGTCATATCTGCTAATGATATTATTAGTATCAAATCAATCTCTGGAAAAATCATAGAAAGAGATTCTGCGCCACAACAAGAGATGTTCTCATGTACTCATTGTGGGTTTGTAACACGATATCAGGTAGAACTTACTACTCATATGCGAATACATTATCTTTGAATTTTTTGAAAATTCTAAAACCTGTGTTTGACTTTATCTCTGATATTTCTAAAACTAAAGCAAAATCATAATATGGGAATCTTTTTTGATATTCTAAAATATAATTTTATGCAACTTTTTGAGTTTTAAAATCAGTTTTAATTCCATCTAATTTGATTTGTCTTCCAAAAACATCATAAATTACCATCTTACATTGATTTGGTTTTACATAGTATTTTGCGCTACAATACCTAAAATCACAAATGTTAATACAAAAAATCCTGTTACACACTTGTCTGGGATTTTTTTCATATGCTGATTTTCAACAGGATCTTTATAAGCACTAACTACAGAAAATAATTGTGAAAAAACCTTCAAAAAATAATGTAACAAAAGTTTACTGTGATCGATGTGATTTAGTTTTTGAATCACGAGAAAAATTTGAAAAGCATTTTGATAAGCATTCATCAAATATTGCTTGTGAGACGTGTCCTGTTGATACAGCCATCGCAAAATTTGTAAATCTGTTTAAACGAAAATCTTCACATAATTTGGAATAAGTTTTTTTAACCAATTTTTATCGTTTTAAGTAATGAACAAAAAAGGTGTGATTATAGGCGTAATTGTTGTTGCAATTGCTGCAGGAATTGTTGCAGGAATTGTTGCATCTGTTTCATCATCTCCTTCTGAAACTGTGAATCTCGATATGGGCAGAACTCATGGTACCATTTCTACTGCTATGGGTTCCCCAATTTTGGGTGATACTTCTGCACCAATAACAATTGTTGAATTTGGTGATTATCAATGTCATCAATGTTATGATTGGTTTCATAATACAAAACCTGCAATAGTTCATGATTATATTGACACTGGAAAAGCGAATCTTGTTTTTGTTGACTTGGCATTTTTAGGAAGTGATTCCCCAAAAGCAGCTCAAGCATCATATTGTGCTGAAGATCAGGAAATGTATTGGGAATATCATGATATTCTTTACGATTCTCAAGAACCAAAAATTGATGGAGGTTGGGCAAATTCTGAAAGACTAAAAGCTTTTGCATTTAGTTTAGGTCTTGATATGGATCTGTTTGATAGTTGTCTAGATTCTGGAAAATATTCTAAACGTGTTCAGTATAATATTCAACAAGCAAGAGACCATGGTGTGCGAGGAACTCCTGGATTCTTTATTGTAGGTCCTGCTGGACAAGAACAAATTTCAGGGGCACAACCATTCTCAGTCTTTAAACAAATATTGGATACAATGGTCTAAATGGCATACACAACCAAACTAGTATTTTCAAATTTCAAATATCTATTCTTTTCGTTTACAATTTTTGTATCGATGATGATTGGCTTGTCGATATTATCCGAGTATGTTTTTTTAGAACCTTATGTGGTGACTCATCTTCCTTCCGGAACTGAATTTGGATTTGTTTTAATTGTAATACTTTCGGCACTATCTGCTTTAGTAATTCCAATGAATGTCTTTAGAATAAACATTTTGAAAAGCTCAAAACAAAAAATGGGTGGTGGTGTTTTTGGTTCTATTATTGGTGCTGCTGCTGGTGCATGTAGTTGTGGTCCAATTGGATTTGCAGTAATCTCTACATTTGGTTCTGTTGGCGCTACCGCAACTGCATTTTTAACAAATTATGAGATCCCCATTAGAATTATTGCCATTGGAATTTTAGCAGTAACTTATTTCACAACTGTGAAATCTCTAAAAATAGAATGCAATCTCAATTCTTGACTTTGATGCACTAGAAATTACTAATTAGGCAAATTTTTGTAACCTTGGAATGTATCTTTGAGTCCATCTGTTTGTTATTGTGACATTTATTTACGTTCCAATTAGGCCTCACAAAAGAGATCCAGAAGCCGATGAAATCGAAGATGCTGATTAATGGCATCTTTTCCCACTTTGTATAATTAAGATTTTTCAAAAATCGTAACGTTGAGCTATTTATTTGCCATTTTTTAGGTAAAACATTATGCGGAATTGGAATCTAATTCTTGGAATTTTGATAATTGCTAGTCCAATTCTTTTTTCAATGATTGCATATCCTGATTCTATAGCTTGGAGTTGGAATGAAGGTAGAGGTGGTTATCTTTTTGCACTGGTATTTATTGTAGCTGAACTTGTTGGTTTGAAAATCGTCATTTCAAAAAAACGATTAGTTGCTGTCATTCCTATGGCACTTGTTACCATTACATATCTAATTTCATTGGAAAATGGTTTAAGAGATTACCTTATTGAATCTGCAGAACAATTTGATGTCCAACTTATCTATTCTTGGACATGGATGTGGGACTTTATTGTAATGGCCATTTTTGTAGTTGTTGCATTAAGTATATTTTTTGGAAAACGATGGATTCGAATTGCACCTGCAGGTCCAATCTTTCTAACTGGAACGGCAATTATTCTTTCACTTGATGCATTTTTCCCATATGATACACTTGGACCATTACAATATGTTGTTCCTTACTTTGTCCAAACTAATGTATGGGTAATTACAATACTTGATATTGGTACTGCTGTAGCTCGAGACAATGTAATGTTCTTACGTGGTGAACATGGTTCGATGGCACTTCAAGTATTTTGGCCATCTGCAGGAGTTCACAGTATCATAATTTTTTCTTTAGTAATTGGTGCATTCATGCTAAAGATGAACATTCCTAGAAACAGAAAAGCCATGTATTTTGTTATAGGAATTATTGGAACAGTTACTGTTAATTTAATTCGAATATTTTCATTGTCGTGGTATGCACTAAAAGTTACAACAGATCCTGTTGCGTGGGAAGAATATCACAAAATTGCAGGTGAAATTATGTTCTTGCCGTGGTTATTTGCATTCATTTTAGTTGTAATCATGATTGAATCCAGGCGTCTAAAGAAATTAGAATCTGAAGGAAAACCCCCTCCTAAAAGTAACTCGTAATGCTGCTTTGCCCTTTAATATCTGAAAGTTCTGCTACTTTAACTCCTAATCTTCTAATTGTGATTTCTTGATTTTCTAGTGCTTCTTTTAGTAATTGAATAGCATTTCTCTCTAAATCTTCAAGATTTGCAGTTGGATTTCTTAACATTCTTGATTTTGATTTATTTGATAAATCTGACTGAACAAAATGTATCCCAATTGATTTGAACATCTGATTATTTTTCTTAACTACTACGTAGACTTCTTTACATAATTCAATCAAATTATCATTTAAAAATTCAAAATCTTTTGAATCTTTTTTCAATGTCATGATTTTACTGTATTGTATTCTTGCTTCTCTTTCTCTTACTGGTTCAATATCTATTCCTCTTACTGCATTGTAGATATACGTTCCACTTTTTCTTCCAAATTCTTTATTTAATGAAAACACATCCAATTTTTTTATATCTTGAATTGTTTTTAGATTTATTTCAGAAAATCTTTCTTCGGTCTTTTTTCCAATACCTGGTATTGCTCTAATCTCTAATGGTTCTAAAAACTCATTGATTTTATTTGGTGATACAACAGTTAGGCCATCGGGTTTTTGAAAGTCTGATGCAATTTTAGAAATTAATTTGTTTGGTGAGATTCCTATTGAACAACTAAGTTTTGTTTTGTCTCTGATTGAATTTTTAATTTGTTGTGCAAGATGACTTGCTTTGTCGAAATCTCCTTCTACCCTTTTTGTAACATCCAAATAAGCTTCATCTTTCCCTACATATTCAAAAACATCTGCATTTTCATTCATGATTTGCATCGCTTTTTCTGAAATTTCTGAATAATAATCAAAATCAACTGGTAAAAATACTGCATCACTTCTTTCTTCCAATCTTTTCTTTGCAAATATTATTGGTATTCCTGATTTTACACCATATTTTCTTGCAGTGTAATTGGCAGTTGCAATTGCTCCGCTATCGCCACCTCTGTCTGAGAAGACACAAACACAAACTGGTTTTGTCTTTAATTCGGGTGAGCGTATCTCTTCACATTGAGCATAAAAATAATCAAAATCTATGTGGAAAACTATTCTTGTTTCCAATACTTTGATGTTGTTCTTTGATTATTACTATATTGTGTATTCATCTAAATAACTGAAAAGTTCATTATTTTCATGGATTATCCTCTTTCCGTAGATGAGAATGGAGTAAATTTGAAACCTGAGAAAATGGAAAAAGAGAAACTATATCATTGCATATTCAAAAATAAAGCAATGTTGATATTCAAAGATTCTCAAGATGTTCTAAATTGCTATGAAATTGAAGAAGAGAATTTAGTCGAACAAATTAAAAAATGTAACAATGACGATGAACTTGAAAAAATATTTGAAGAATATGTCAAAAGACAAAACCTGAAAAATTAAATAAAAGCGAGAGAAGGTTTTGTTAGAAAAGGAATTTAAAAATTGAGTGATCCAAAAAAATTAAAAGACGCAGAAGATATTTTATCGGAATTTGATTCTAGAACCAAACCAGAGTCTGAACCAGAACCAGAGTTAGAAGCACCTGAACCAGAACCAGAGTTAGAAGCACC
>JBHHZR010000009.1:0-49357 GCA_046758125.1 Candidatus Nitrosopumilus sp.
CGTACAGAATTACTCAAAATAAATCGTTAATTTGGGATGGTTTCTACACAGCCTTTTGAAATATTCCTTTTTAAATATACATAAATACCAAGATAACTGGGTGGAATTAGGATGAATTTTAAACGTTCTACAACATCGATGGCAATAGCCCTCATGGCACTGTCATTAATTTCAATGGCATCGGTTCAGCAAGATGCTTTTGCCCAAAGTCTTGGAATGGCCATTACAGCAACAGCTGATAAGGGTTCGGATATAATTACTGTAACAGGTGAGACAATTTCAGACATCACAGATGTTACATTTAGAGTAACATCTCCAAGTGGAAATAACGTAGTTGGTGTTGATCAAGTTTCACCAGATGCAAATGGGGACTTTGCAACTCAATTCAAAATTGGTCCAACTTGGACTGAAGATGGATTTTATACCATTACAGCAATGCAAGGCATACAACAAAATTCATTGTATACATTGAAAGTACTTGTTGAAGTCAACAACGGAATGGCTGAAAGAACTTCTGTAACTGAATCCAATTTAGAGACAGGAATTTTTACACCACCTGAAACAAATGTTACTATGGATGCAGGACTTGAGCTTGATGATATAATCATCGAGAACGGATCTACAATGTTTGAAGTTACTGGGGTAACTGATAGAGTAAGTCAGGATATCACATTGACAATAACTGCACCAAATGGAAATGTGGTGACGGTTGCTCAAATATCACCAATGCTTGATGGAGAATTCAGTAAAGTCATTGCAGTTGGTGGACCATTATGGAAACAAGATGGTTTCCATACTGTTACTGCACAACAGTTTAACGATCCAAAATATACTGATTCTAAACAAGTAGATATCTTAGACGGTGTCGTAGTTCCAGAATTTGGTACAATTGCAGCCATGATTCTAGCAGTAGCAATTATCTCAATAATTGCAGTTTCTGCAAGATCAAGACTTAGCATTATTCCAAGATACTAAGTTCACAACTTTTTTTCATTTTTAAATATACATAAATAGAGATAGGTGCAAATCGCAACAAGATGAACAGCCGTACGTCGTTCGCGCTATTAGCCCTTTTGACTGCAGTCGGTACTTTAACCATGTCATCAGCATATGCTGCTGAAATTCCAGAAGCATGTGTAGGATGTTCTGAGGAGGATGCAAGAGCAGCAGCAAATCAAATGTTGCTTGAGGATCTTCCAGTATCTGTTTGGACAGATAAAACAGATTATGGCCACAATGACATGATTATGGTATCAGGGCAAGTGGCAAATGTAGCCTCTGGATTTCCAGTTACACTTACTGTTGTTAGTCCTCTAAACTCTGTTGTTACAATTGATCAACTTGATGTAGCAAATGATGGAAGTTTTGAGACAACACTAAACACAGCAGGTTCAATGTGGAAATATGACGGTACCTACACCATTAAAGTAAACTATGGTAGTGCTGAAAAAAGTAACAGCGCAAAAGTTGAACTAACTGGTGGAGTTGCATGGACACCAAACTATTCAACACCAGAAGCACCAGCTAAACAATGTGGTGCTAATGAATTATCTGTAAGTGGTCAATGTATACCATACAGTATTTCAGGAGGAATGGTAACTGGTGCAACTATCAACACTAATGACAATTCAATTGTTATTAGCATCAACGCTGATGAAGAAGGAACACTAACAATAAACCCATCAAAAACAGTCCAAGACGGTATCTTCATGGTACTAGTTGACGGAGAAGAATGGGATGATGTTGAGATTGTTAACAACAAAGTAACAGTAATGTTCCTAGCAGGCGCTGAAGAGATTGAAATTATTGGTACATTTGTAGTCCCAGAGTTTGGTACAATTGCAGCCATGATTCTAGCAGTAGCAATTATCTCAATAATTGTAGTTTCTGCAAGATCAAGACTTAGCATTATGCCAAGAAACTAAAATTACATCTTTCTTTCATTTTTTCATTTTTAATAGTAAAGGAAATATACAAATGTGCATTTGAAAACTTGTGGAAATCAAAATATTTTTTGTTCTCGTTGCAGTACTAATAATTTTCACGGGAACATCTTTTGCACAAGAATCTCTAATTTCTGTTCAAACAGATGATAACAACTATGATGAAGGAGATACGGTTGTCATTTCAGGACAAATAACTACAATTGTAGGAGATACACCAGTTACATTACAACTCTTTACTGAAGGAAACCTAGTGGATATTGCACAAATAACAGTAGCACAAGATGGAAGTTATTCTCATACATTAATTGCAGAAGGCCCATTGTGGAACAAGCAAGGAGATTATTTAGTCAGGGTATCATATGGAGAAGGAAATATTGCAGAAACAGAATTCAGCTATACTCCAAAATCAGAATCAATTGAAACTACAAATAATTTTGAAGTAGATGCAGGAAGTTATGGAACATTTGATGTAGAATATACCATAAAGGGAGGTACAGTTGAAAATATGGTGGTAGATTCAGATATTTTTGCAGTAATAGTACAAATTGATGCACCAGATGAAGGAACAATCACATTGGATTTACCTAGAGAATACATAGGAGCAGAAAAACAAGATGGGAAAGATGATACGTTCATTATCTTAATTGATGGAATGGAGGTTCCATATCAAGAATCAGTAGTACATTCAGATTCTAGAGTAATTACAATTAATTTTGAACAAGGAGACTCAGATATTGAAATTATTGGAACATATGTAGTTCCTGAATTTGGCGCTATTGCAACAATGATCTTAATTATAGGTATCATGACAACAATTTTTGTTGCTAGAAATAGATTTCAAATTAAGATTTAATTTTTAGAAACAAAGGAATATTTTTCTTTAAATGGAGAAACGGATCTGAGTTCTTTGACTACTTTTTTGAGAACATCAACTGTTTGTTCAATTTCTTTTTGATTGTTGAAAATTCCAACAGTTAATCGTAAAGAACCTGTGATTTGTTCATGTGAAAATCCCATTGCTTGTAAAACATGTGAAGCTTTTTGAGTATTAACAGAACACGCAGAACCGGTAGAGGCTGCGATTCCATGTTCATCAAGTTTGACAATTAGATCTTCTCCATTGACACCAAGAAAAGTAAAATGAGTATTGTTTGGTAATCGAGATTTAGGATGACCATTTAAAGTTACATGAGGAATTTCATTTAATACATTTTCAATCAGAACATCTCGAAGTTTTTTTACTTGAGACAAATTCTCTTGAATATTATTTTTTGCGATTTCACATGCTTTACCAAATCCAACAATATTTGCAACATTTTCTGTTCCAGAACGTAATCCATGTTCTTGACCACCACCTAAAATGACAGGATCAATATCAATGCCATTTTTGATGTATAATGCCCCTATACCTTTTGGACCGTATAGTTTGTGAGAAGAGATAGACATCAAATCTATGCCTAATGCTTTGACATCAATTGGGATTTTGCCTACTGCTTGAATAGCATCTGTATGAAAAGGAATTTTTTGTTCATTACATATCTTAGTAATTTCAGAAATTGGTTGAATGGTACCAACTTCATTATTCCCAAACATTATTGAAACAAGACTAGTTTTATCAGAAATACAGTTTTTTAATTCTACAAGATTTACTGTTCCAAATTGATCAACTGGAAGATAATCAACATCAAATCCTTTTTGGACTAATTTTTTACATGGTTCTAAAATTGCATCATGTTCAATAGAGGAAGTAATTATTTGACCATTTGGATTTTTCATAACTATTCCTCTTAATGCAGTATTGTTTGATTCTGTACCACCAGAAGTAATCAAAATTTCAGAGGGTTCTGCATTGATTAGAGATGCAATCTGTTTTCTTGCTTTATCAATTGCTTTATGCGCTACTCTTCCATAGCGATGTATAGATGAGGGATTTCCATATTGTTCTTTAAGATATGGAAGCATTGAATCTAAAACATCCTCATGAATTTGTGTGGATGCTGCATTGTCCAGATATATCAATCTGCAATCACATTAATTTTTCCTGGTTTATACCCTTCTTGATCAACTTCAACTGCGGTAAATCCTATCATTTTTAATTTTTCAGTAATTTGTTTCAAAATACTATCATTTAATTCGGATATCATTTCTTTGTTGACTTCAATTTTTGCAGAACCATCAAGATCACGGACTCGTACTTGTTTTATTTTTGTAAGTTGTTTTACAATTGTTTCGCCAAATTCTATTCTTGTTAATTTTTCAGCAGTTACTCTTTGACCCCAAGGGATTCTAGATGCTAAACATGAATTAGATGGTTTATCATAAACAGATAATCCTACCAATTTAGCAGTATCTCTAATTTCTGATTTTGAAAAATTTGTTTCTACAAGTGGACTTCTAATTCCATTTTGTTTTAGGGCATCAATTCCTGGTCTATAATCATCTAAATCATCTACATTTGTACCATCTACTATTACCTGAACGTTGTGTTCTTTTGCCAATTTGATTAAATGTTCTCCTAATTCCATCCTACAATAAAAACAACGATTTGAATCATTTTTTGTAAATTCGTCATTTTCAAGTTCATTATAATCCAATAGAAGTTGTTGTATGCCAATTTCGTTGCAAATTTGTTTGGCAGTATGAAGTTCTTCTTCAGACAGAGTTTTGTAATCAGCAGTAACTGCAATTGCCAAAGAACCTAATTTTTGAAATGCAGCATATGCAACAAGTGCACTATCTACACCACCAGACAATGCTATCATTACTTTATTTTTGTCCCCAAACCAATTTTCAAGATCATCAAGTTTTGTCATGATAGATTCTCCAGTTTCTCAATCTCTTTTCTTAATAATGAGTCAGTTTCTTTAAATGATTTATCAATGATGTTAGATATTTTCTTTAAATCATCAAATTCTATCTTAAAATCAGTTTTACCTTTGAAAGAAGATTTTTTGTAATTAACTTGAAAAGATTTACCATTCAAAGAAATAGTCACATTTTGAATCGTTCTAGGAACAGTAAATCTGTTAGAATCAGAAATTCGAATTCCCAGTGTTCCAGTTTCAAGTACTAGAGTGTCAACTATTCCATCTATATTTTCATCATCACAAATTACAGAGACAAGATTAGTCGGTCTTCCTTTCTTTGTAATTCCATGAAAAATTGAAACATCCTTTGCACCTTTTTCCATGATTTTCTCAATTAAATTTCCAAGTATTTCGCCTGAAACATCATCTACATTCGTTTCTAAAATTTTCACTGAATCAACATTAAAATTATTTTCAGAACCCTGAATAATTTTTAAAACATTAGAGAAAGTTTCAAAGTCTTTTTGTCCTGCACCATAACCAATCGAATTAACCTTCATTGAAGGATAGTATTTCATGGTATGGTTTGTTAAATTTGTCAAAATACAAGCACCAGTAGGAGTTGTAAGTTCTTCATTAGCATCATTTCCTTTTATTATCAAACTAGAATTTCTAAAAATCTCAAGAATTGCACTTGCTGGATTTGACATAGTTCCATGTGAAAAGGTAACAGAGCCACCACCAACTGATATAGGCAAACAAACAATTTTTTCATCAAATAATCTTAAATCTTCTAGAGCTATTGTAACACCAACAACATCTACAAGGGTGTCAATACTAGAGGCTTCATGAAAATGAACTGAATCTTCAGATATTCCATGGATTTTAGATTCTGAAGAAATTAGTGTATCAATGCAAGATTTTGCAAATATTCTTGCTTTTTCTGAAAGACCTAGTGCTTGAATTGAATCAATTATTGCTTTTTTTATTTCAGAACCTTTTCTTTCATGAACGTTCTCATCAATTTCTAAAACCAAATGAATTGCTTCAATACCATGTTTTTGAATTTTTTGAAAATCAATTGTTTTAATAGATGAGTTTGGGAAAAATTTTTCAGATTGTTTGATTCCATTGATTATCTTGTTTTTGTCGGCACCTAAATCTACCAAAGAACATAGAAGCATATCTCCAGAAATACCTGCAATCTGTGGATCAATTACTAAAACCATTGATTTAAAATTATTGAAAATGCTTATAAATTCGTCTAATTGTTTATGAATTTCATTAGATTTAATTATTGAAAATTCACAGCGTTTTCCATGATTACTATAATTGGATCAGGTAAAGTAGGGGGAGATGCAGCATTATTCTCTGCATTAAAGCGATTAGATGATCAAATTTTGTTATTAGATGTAGTTGAAGGATTACCACAAGGGGAGGCCATGGATATCAATCACATGTTATCAGAACAAGGAATTGATGTTGAGGTGAAAGGTTCTAATGATTATGCAGATATGAAGGGTTCAAACATTGTAGTAGTTGTTGCAGGTTCTGGAAGAAAACCAGGAATGACACGAATGGATCTTTTGAAAATTAATTCTTCAATTGTCAAAAGTGTTGTTGAAAATATCAAAAAACATGCTGATGATTCTATGATTATTCCAGTTACAAATCCACTTGATCCGATGGCATACATCACATACAAAGCATCAGGATTTGATAGAAGCAGAATATTTGGGATGGGAGGAATGCTTGATTTGTCAAGATTCAAACAATTTATTCATGAAGCAACAGGACATTCTCGTGATTCCATTAGAGCATTAGTAATTGGAGAACATGGAGAAAACATGTTACCATTACCAAGATTTTCATCAGTTTCAGGCATTCCATTATCATCATTCCTTTCAAAAGAAAAACTGGATGAATTGGTCCAAAACACAAAACAAGTTGCAGCAAAAGTTATTGAATTAAAAGGTGCAACAGTACATGCTCCAGGAAATGCAATTTCAGCGATTGTTGAATCAGTTGTAAGAGATAGAAAACAAGTCATTCCAGTTGCAACATATCTTGATGGGGAATATGGTCATTCAGATGTTACAATTGGAGTTCCAGCAGTTATTGGAAAGAAAGGTGTAGAAAAAATTATAGAACTAGACCTAAATGATGAAGAAAGACAAGTATTTGAAAAAGCAGTTAAGAGTGTAAAAGGTGCCATTTCAAGTATTGAGATCTAAGCCTTTTTTTATCCAAACAAAGAAAAATCATCATTGGAAATTCATGATATTTTGGAATCATTAAAAGCAGGAAAAATTTCAATTAGTGATGCAAAAAAACTTCTGTCATTATATTCTATTGAAGAGATAGAAGGAATTGCTAAAATTGACATCAATAGAAGAAAGAGAAGAGGGATTCCAGAAGTTGTTTTTGCAGAAAAAAAAGAATTAGATGAAATTAAAAAAATTATTAAAAAAACTCTGGAAAAAACAAATTCTGTGATAATCTCAAGAATTAAGAAAAAAGATTATCCTAAAATTTTATCATTTGCAAAAAGACTTAAAGTCAAAGTAAAGACTGGAAAAAATTCATCATCATTATTATTATTTAAAAAACCAATAAAATTCCATGGAGGAAAAGTAGGGATAATCACTGCAGGAACATCAGATATTGGAGTTGCTGAAGAATCTAGATTGATATGTGAAGCAATGAATTGTAAATGTATTACAAGTTATGATGTGGGGGTTGCAGGAATTCAAAGAATTTTTCCAATTTTAAAAGAAATAATAAAAGAAGATGTGGATTGTATTATCGTAGCTGCAGGTATGGAAGGTGCTTTGGCTACATTTGTTTCTACTATGGTAGACATTCCAATCATAGGAATTCCAACATCTGTTGGATATGGGTATGGTGAAAAAGGGATTGCAGCTCTTGCATCAATGCTTCAAAGTTGTTCATTGGGATTATCAGTAGTAAATATTGATAATGGAATTGCAGCAGGGGGGATTGCTGCAAATATAGCAAATAGGGCTATCAGAAAAAAATGAAAAAAGAATTTTAATCAAAATTTACAAAAGAACTAAGCAATCCATCCTCGTAAATGATATATAGCATACTTAAACGAAGTTTTGTAGTTGGCTGGTAAACGTATTGTATTAACTGCTGATCGTAGTTTAATGACAAATTATAGAGGAAATTTTTTGTATGGTTTTATTGCATGTGGGCCATATGAGGTTCTTCCTGAATGGGTGTTTGACAAAGTTTTCTGTCCATCAGTAGAAACTGATCCTAGTACAGGAGGAGTTAAAGTTGCTCAAGTGGGATTAAGAAGAGTAGAAAGCTCATTACTTCAAGGGGGTTACAGTAGAAATGATATTTTTCTTGCACATCCTGAAATGCTATACAAATCCATAGGATCAGATACCAAAGTTGTAGGAATTAATGTAATGGATCCTCTAGGAATGGCTCCAGTTACAACAACAATGTCACCAGAAAAATTATCTTATGTTGCAATGAAATTCAAAAAAATGTGTGCCAGCATAATTCAACTCAAAAAGAAGTATGATTTCAAAGTTGTAGTTGGGGGAAATGGTGCATGGGAATTAGCTAAATCAGACAGGATGAAAATACATGGTCTTGATACAGTAGTGGTAGGTGAAGCAGATGAATTAGCAGTAGATTTATTCCAAGATCTAGAAAAAGGTGATGCGCCAGAATTAATGCATTGTTTTGTTAGAAATCTTGAGAACATTCCAATTATTGAAGGTCCAACAATCAATTCATTAATTGAAGCAATGAGAGGATGTGGTAGAGGATGTGACTTTTGTGATGTAAACAAAAGATCAAAGAAAGATCTTCCATTAGAAAGACTTCAACATGAGGCAAAAATTAACTTAGATTATGGATTTGATTCAGTTTGGTTGCATTCAGATGAAATGTTGCTTTATGGATGTGACAATAGAGATTTTGTTCCAAATAGGGACGCAATAACTGATTTATGGAAAGGACTAAAAGGATTGGGAGCAAACTTTATTGGAACAACACATATGACTTTCTCAGCAGTTGCAGCAGATCCTAAATTAATGCAACAAATTTCACATATCAATAAACAACATGAAACAGGAAGATGGCTTGCTACCAATTTAGGAATTGAAACAGTAGCACCTGCAATGGTTAAGAAACATCTTGGCGTTAAAACAAAACCATTCGCACCTGAAGAGTGGGGAAGTGTTGTCAGAGAAGGTGCAAAAATTCTAAACGAAAATCACTGGTTCCCAGCTGCTACAATCATTATTGGTTGGCCTGATGAAACTCCAGATGACATTCAATATACTATTGATATGATGAATGATTTCAGGGAAATGGACTTTAGAGGATTAGTTGCACCATTGCTTTATCAAGACTTTAGTGAAAAGAATTCAATGCATTTTGGAAACTTGAATGAAGCCCAATTTACTTTATTTTGGAAATGTTGGGAAAATAATCTACGTGTCATCAATGATATCATTCCAATTATTCTTAGAAATAAGACATATGGCCCACCAATGAAAGTTTTCATGTATGGAATTCTCAAAGCTGGAACTTGGGCAATTATGAGATATCTTAGAGGATTGTGTAAAGATCTCTTCAATGGAAGAACTCCTGATGAGATTATTGATAAATATGCAAGAAGTAGATCAGTATCTGCCCCAAAGATTCAAACAAAGAAATTATAGATTTTCAAGAGCAGCATCTGCTATTGTATTTCGTTTTGGCGTAAGAGAGATAAAGTAAACTTTGTCTGCTCTTTCAATACCATCAACTTTTTTGTAAGATTTTGACATTACATCAAATTCATAGATTCCTGGATCTAGGGAACCCTTTGCATAAATCATTAGGTATGTTTCTCCAGTTGTTGGGCTAAGGGGAATAAATGACATCACATATCCTTTGTAAGAATTAATTGGCATTGTATTTTTCATAGGGGGAGCAGCTGATGCCAAATACATGAAAATATCTTCAATTACATCAAATTCTTCATATTCAATTTTCATCATGTATCATAATCTGTTTCAGTATAATAACCTAGAGTGAAAATTTGAATCTTATTTTCTAGATTTGATGATTTTGTGAACTCTGAATCCAATTAATGCAGGTACTGCAATATACATTCCCAAGTTAAGTGCAATCACAGAGATTCCTAATCCTAATACTTGAGCATCGTTTCCATCATCAGCTAATGTCATTATCGATAGTGTTGAAATCATTGGTGTGATAAAGGCTCTAACTGCTTCTTGGAACATTGGATTTTCTCTTTCCATGTCTGCAATTGTTGGTGAGAATGAATAGTACAATTGGTTAAATCCAGTCATAAATGATACACCAGATGCAGTACTCATTACCGTATTATCTCTAATCTCTCTTAGGAATTGAACTTGGGGTGCTAGTTCTGTGCCATATGCTGCAGTTGCAATAAGACAACCACCACCACTTGGTTCAGGTTCAGGTTCTGCAATTACTTGACAAATGCCATTTACTAATTCAGTTCCAGCTCCACATGTTGGTTCAGGTTCTGGTTCAGGTTCTGGCTCGGGTGTGGGTTCAGGTTCTGGCTCGGGTGTGGGTTCAGGTTCTGGCTCGGGTGTGGGTTCAGGTTCTGGAGGAGTAGAAACCACTTGTTCTCCACCAACGTAATTAATTGTAACATCACCTGAAGCTGGACCATAATTAAATTCAACAATATAATCACCAGCTAATTTCCAAAGTGGACCACCAGCAACAAAACTTTTTTCAAAAGAACCATCAGAACTTACAGTTACTTGTCCAATACCTACAATGTTATTGTCAGGAGATTTAATTATGTAAGTAAGTCCATGTCCAGCAGTAGAATCATAATCTTCAATAGTTCCAGAAAGTACAACAGTACCACCATTTCCAATAATTTCTACATCAGAAGATGCCGTAATGAATGAATTTGCTGCAAAAACAGAACCATTTACACCATAAGAAAGAATTGAAACAGATAACAATGCGAATGCTAGGTAACCAGCCAGTCTCATTTTCATTTTGATTCATGAGTTGAGAGTATTTATGTATTCAATGAAAGAAAAATTGACCAGATTATATTCGAATTATGCCTTTTTTGACCAAGTATTGAATTGATTTTACAAAGTCTTCATCAGATATTTGGTCATTGGACCACCATTTAGCATTAGTTTTGATCCAATTAGGGATTTTTTGTTCTGCAGCACTTCTCTCAGAAGGATCAACTGAGATTATTTTGTTTTCAATTAGATGCTCAATTCCATCTGTGAATTCACTATCAGAAATAGCATCAGAAGACCACCAGCGTGCATTATTTTTTATCCAATCAGGGATAATTTCTGAAAGTACAGTGAAAGTTAAAATTCCAAGATTTTTATTATCATAAGAAAGTTGGATGAAATATTTCCCGGGTAAAGAATTAGCATTTACAGTAAAAATTGATTTGTAGTTGCCATTACTATTTAGAGTTGCAGCAAAATTTTGAATAGAACCATCAGGATTTGTAAGGGCAATAGATAATGGAATTACACGTTTTTTATTGTCTACACTTCCAGACAAAATTATTTCTTGTACAGAACCAGTTTTAGGTAATGATACTTTTTCGTGACTCAATTTTGCAGGACTAGAAAATGATGGAGAAGTTTGTGAATTCAGTAAACTGAAAATATTTGCATTCCCTGAGGCATCACGGGAATCATAATATCTAGCATCAAGACTGCCTCCTGCTGTTGAGATTAGTTTTGAGCCTGTTTTATCACAAATCCAAGACGGCATCTTGAAAACTCCTTCAAAAATTCCAGTACTTGGTCCAGTTTCAACAAGAGTGAAACCAGTTGAAGCTAAACCACCATATTCAACATTATTAATAATACAACGCTTGTAACGAATATCTTTTAGTTTAATTTCCAATAAGATCTTTCCATCTTTTCCAACTGTGTCAACAATAGGAGAATTTGGATCATTGATTGATTGATAGATATCTACTGTATCACTTTTCAAATTAAGATCAGAATCTTTGAGAGTTATAGTCACTGGTTGACCAAATCTAAATGATGATGATGTAGTTGAAACAGTTCCAGAATGTGTGGTTACATCTGTTTTTGTAGTAGTTGGAGTAATTACACCTGCAGCATCCAAATCAGAATATGAAATTGCAATTCCTTCTTCATCAATTAGTCTATTAGTAATAATAATTTTTATTTCATCATCAATTGTTTGTGTAGTTTGAATAAAATTAGAATCTAGAATATTCAATTGATTTGTAACGGCATATTCAATTGTTCCTTCAAAAATTGAAGAGTTATCTAGAGTTTCTTCTAATTCAAAACGGTAAATTGAATTGTTTATGCTTTGATCATTTTGTAATCCAAAAGAAAATAAATCAAAAATTATTGGTTGATCATTTGTTTCGTTAGAGATTGTTATCACTCCAACATTATTACTAGATGAATCAAAATCAATTACAAGAAATACAGTTCCACTTTCATCCGCAATATCTGCAACATCTGAATCATCGATTTGGATAAATCCTTGCGATGATGAAATATCATCTGCATCAACTATGGTGATCGAAGAAGTTCCAAGGGTTCCAAAAGAAAGTGTAAAAGAAGTATCGCTAAAATCAGAAATTCCAAAGTCATTTTCAAAAGAACGTAAATCATAGTTTATCCAGTTTGTTCCATCAGTGTTTGATTCAGAAACATCAAGTAAAATCGAAGATAACGATGAAGCAGTAATTCCCAGATTTACTGAGACCATTTCATATGAACCATTTGTTACAATGGAAGTGTCAATTACGAGTCTGTCAGAATTGATATCAGGTATGGATGAGTTTGCACCTTCACCTCCAGATAGAGTAGGAGATGTGGTATGAAATTGGATATCTTGGGCATTCTCAAAAGTTATAGGATTACCAATAGTTAATGTAGGAATTATTGCAGATGCTCTAAATGCATCTAAATCATCACGTGCACCAGAGTTTAGATTCTGATCAGGATCAACCAAAATAACAGGATACTCAACTCCAGGAGAAAGAGTTTCTCTATTTCCAATGGTCATCACGGGTTCATTAAGAGAAACAGAAGCAGTAGAAGTTCCTGTCAAAACTGAAATTGAATCTTGATTGTAATTAATTTGCCCAGCTTGACCACGTGGAGCATCATCAAGAATTCCTATTATTGATTGATCATTTGAATCGAAACTTTCAAAAATTCCTGAATTGGGTCCTTGTTCAACTAGAGTAACAATTTCAGAAAAGGTGGTCACGCCATCACTTACAGATGAATCAGGTTGATCATTGTTTGTTTTTAGCTCCATAATTTTTCCAAGTCCCATAGAGAGTTTTCCATTTTCTTCAAATCCCAAAGTAGAAAGAAATGGAACTAAATCTACAAGACCTGCTCCCCCATTTGCAGAACTAGAACCTGAATTATCATATGCTTGATAAAATGTTGAAGGATTAGAATCAACATCAAATGTCCAAGAATCTTCATCAGTAGGATCTTGATTTAGTTGAAAATCATTTACAATTAGAAAAACTTCAGCATTTTTTGGATAAAGATCTCTATCAACATTAAAAGAAATATTTGGAATTTCATCATATTCAAGTGAAACTTGTTGTGATGGTCCTTCAGGATTATATTGAATTGTAACTTCAGAGAATGAATAAAGTTGTATTAATGGCCAAGCATTAGAATCTAATCCAATTTGACCAGTTGGAACATTAGAATTTGTGTTAATTGATTTTGCTTTTCTAACCACATTATTCAAATTTGTAGAACCAGTAAGAGTTCCAGTACACGAAGTAAACGGTGAATTACCATTTGTAAAACCACCTAAACCAGCAGACTGTGGTACTGCAAATCCATTAGTTTCTGATAAATCAATTCCAAATACAGACGATGATGTATCTCTGCTACAAAACACTCCAAAATCTAATCCCTTCCCAGCTAAACCAACTGTAGAATCAGCAATCTTTGCCTTGTCAACGTTTGCAAAATATGCATACCAATTTCCATCAGTTGCTTGAACCATTCGTAATGACTTTCCATTTACCGTGACATCAGGTTCGCCTTTTCCTTCATCAGTATCTCTGATATTAGGATCATTTACAACTACCTCAATTATCATAGAACCTGAAAAATAATTATTGAATTCTGAATTCTCAGCTGATACAAACAAGTTGGGATTACTTGAGGCATTAGCGTCTACAAAAGGGATCAGCAAAAATATTGAAGAAACAGCCAGCAAATACAGGTATTTCCTATCCAACATACCAAATTGTCTCCAATACCAAATAACATTGTCGTATCATTGCTACTTAGAAACCTGAAATACATGGGTAGGATTATCAGAAAATAACGAAAATGTTTGTTCAAAGAACTAAAGTTTTACAGATATCGCTTTTAGCTATTTTTTCTGCGTTTTTAGTAGAATTAATTTTTGGTCTAATTTCAAACAGTCTTGCGCTCATTACAGACAGTATTCATGCATTATTGGATAGTGTTGTAACTCTTGTTTTGCTTTTGGCGGCTAGAATGGCAATCAAACCACCAGATGCAGAACATACCTACGGTCATGGAAAGATTGAATCATTAGGAGGAATGATTGGAGGAATTGCAATTTTTCTAATTGCTGGTTTTTTCATTTACGAATCTATCAATAGATTACAAAGTCCTCCTCCAAGTATTCTACCAGGACTGTTTGCAATAATTGGGGGAACATATACAATTGGAGTTGATTTTTTTAGAATCATTTTATTAAGAAATTCAATTAAAAAGATTGGAGGTTCTACCCTCAAAGCAGATTTTTATCATGCATTTATGGATCTTGGTTCAACACTAGTTGCAATTATTGGAATAGTTCTTGTAACATATGGCTTCTATTATGGAGATTTTGTTGCAGCATTGATTTTAGGAGTATTACTTGCAATACTCAGTGTAAAACTAGTTTATAGAACCGCACTTGATTTGACAGATATCATCTCACCCGAACTTGTAAAAAATGTCAGAGAGATTGCAACATCAACTCAAGGAGTAATTGATGCAAATCCAATACTTATGAGAAAATCTGGGGATATAATTTTTGCAGACATTACAATTTCATTAAGAGGAGACACTAGTTTTGATAAAGCACATGAGATTAGCAGTAATGTTGAAAAAAATATCAAAAATAATATTTCAAATGCAGCAATTGTAATTCATTTTGAACCCGACTGGGAAGATGTTCCACTAGATTCAAAAATACTAGACATTGCAAAGAGCATTGATGGTGTAAAAGGAGTACATAATGTCAGCACTCACAAAACTAAAGGAAAAATATACTCTAATTTACATGTCATGGTAGATAGAGAAATCAATCTACAAGCAGCCCATAAAATTTCCGAAATTATTGAGCAGAAAATTCAAGAGAATGTTCCAGAAATTGAGCATGCTACAATCCATTTAGAGCCATTTGTGACAATTCCAGAGAATTTTAATTTAGAAGACAAAATTTCAAGAGATAAAATTAAGAAAATTTTAGAGAAATATCCAGAAATCAAAAAGATTGGTCGTATAGTATCATTAAATTTTGAGAATATTCTCAAGATAGACATCGATTGTTCATTTGATAAGGAATTATCAATTGAAAAAGTTCATGATTTAACATCAGAGATAGAACACATCATTAGAGAAGACATCAAAAATGCTGTAATAACAATTCATCCAGAACCAGATTAAATTAAGATACTTGTTAGATACATCACTAGCATGCCCATTGAAAAACCTGATGCTACGGGAGCAGCAGATAGATTATTGTCTCCTTCATCTCTAATCCATTTCATTATTACAACAATTACTTGAAAAATAGCACCAGCTCCTACTGCAAGAAAAATTACTGAAGTAAATGGAGAATATACAAAGCCACCAATCCATGCACCAAAAATGGCAGGAGCACCCGCAATCATTCCCATAGCAGCTAATTTTCCAAGCATTAATTTTCCTCGAGACATTGGAGCTGCAATTGCAATACCCTCAGTTGTATTGTGTAATGCAAAACCTACAATCAAAAAGGTACTAAATGCAATTGAACCTAATCCTACAGCAGCACCAATTGCAAGTCCTTCACCAAAATTATGTAATCCAATTCCAATTGAGATCATTAATGCTATTGCAACATGCTTTGTAAGTTTTGAAGAACTTGTTTTCTCAACAAGTTTGTTTCCAGAATAATACAATCCAAGAAAAGACAATACAATAACTGTAGCAACAAGCAAAGTACCATTGAAGCTTCCTGCTAAACTTTCATCAGAAACTTCTATTGCTTCTTCAATAGAATCTATTGCCAAGAAAAATAACAATCCTGCAGTTAATGCTAAAAAGAAATGAAATTTTTGTTTGCTAATCTTTTTGATGAATGGCAACCATAACAATCCAATCATTACAGGAATAATTCCAACATATGTTCCGATTATTGCAAAAAATACTGCAAGATCTAATGTTGGTTTCAATGCAGGAGCTGCAGCCTCAATCTCTTTTTCAAATCTAGTACCATCTTCAATTGTAACTCCGATGGTATACGGTTCAGATTCATTCCATTCATAAGGAATTCTAACCAGAGTTGTTTCATATCGTTCTAGAAATCTATCAGGCTCTACTGCAGCTGGCTGAATTCTATCATTTACATCAGCCATTACAATTTCAACAGAAATTGGTCCAGTGTTTCTTACAGTTGCCTGTATTTCAGAATTAACAAAATCTACTTTTTCTATAGTTACTTTGGGAAGTGGAACTCCCAAATCCAACAAATCAGCACCTGGACCAAAAATGTAGACAATCATTAGAACAACAAAAGCAAATGGAATAATTCCACTTACAATTACTCTACCTTTCGAAGAACGATCACTGAGTTCCATATTCTATTTCTCCTACATTTTCTGAATTATCCTTAACAAGAAATATTCCAACCCATCCTTTTTCTGAGAATTCTACCTTATGAGCATGAAAGAGATATTTTCCTGGATAATCATATTCAAACTCCATTATTCCACGTTCAGTTTGAGATAAAGTGATCATGTCTGTATAAAATGATGGAACAAGATCAGTTCCAGTTGGATAATATTTGTACAAATTTCCATGAAGATGAAAATTGTTTATTGGATCAAATTCTACCATGTTTACCACATAAACTCGAATCAATTCATTTGCATTGATTTGGATGGGATGGTGTTGATAATAAAATGGGATTGTGTTTGCAGCATAAAAATTATTTTCAGTATCAAAATCAGTGTCAAACCCATTGAGAATCATCACCATCTCATCTGCTGGTTGACGTCCTTCTTTTGGATCCACAATAAAGACACCATAAAGTCCATGCACTATGTGTTCTTCGAGTGGCATAATATGACAATGATAAGGATGAACTCCAACGGGTCCGGCTTCAAATTCATAAACAAATTGACCACCATTACCTCCTACTGGTTCAAAAACACCATCCATTTTAGCTGGATGAATTCCGTGAAAATGCATAGTGTGTTCTTTTGATCCATTATTTATGAAATGAATTCGAAGTAGATCACCTTCTGTAGCTCTGATAGTAGGACCAGGAACAGTTCCATTAAAAGTCCAAACATTGTAGAAGACACCGGGTAAGATTTCTTGTATTCTATCATCCTCAGCAATTATTGTATAATCTCTAATTGTCTGTCCACTTTCAGATATTGAGACTCTGCCATACTCAAAATTTCTCAAAAATTTCTCTGGATCAAATTCTACTGTTGACACAGTGTAAAGAGGATCAATGATTTCCCCTGATGTTCGTACAACAGTACCTAAATGAGTAACAAATGTTTTCTGTTCTGATTCAGCTTCTGTAATTATAGGATAAATTGCAATAGCAGAAAGTGCGACAAAAGAAAGTAGTACGATCATTGTAGTTGAACGAGTTATTTTCAAGATAGGCATAAAGAGTGAATTTCTTTATTTAAATTTAACCTAAGCTAACTTTTTTAGTCTGATCTAACTTTAGTATAATATCTTAATTTGTAGATTCTCAAAAAATTAGGTTTAAACTAAAGAAAATCAGTATTAATTTATGCAAAAATCTAAGATAATTCTACTTGCTTCAGGAATACTAATTGCTGTAGGATTAGTTTTGTCAGTAGTAGGAAATCAAGTTATACTTGAAGGAGTTAATCAAGGAGATGGAAAAATAAGTTTAGAACAAACGCTTACAATTTCTAGTGATTTTGATGTACAAGAGACATCAATTGGAATTTTTGCAGTACGAATAATGGAATTCCAAGACAATACATTTTCTGTTAAAGTTTTAGATCCATTTGATATTGAAATTATTTCTGAAAAAATAGAACAAGAAACTATTGAAGAAAAATTTGATATTTTTGAATCTGGAACATACAAACTAATTATTGAGAGTACCAGTAATCATGAAACACCAGTATTTGCAGCAATAGGACCACTTCCAGATGCAGGAAAGAAAGCACTAGGGTTTATCTCAGTTTATGTATTAATTAGCGGAATGATAGGTTTGATTGGTTCTGGAATATATGCAGTTAAGAGTAGAAAGAGATCAGTTTAGATAACTATCCATTTTTTCAAGGCCATCAATAGTAGCATCAAAATTCTCACTATTTTCAACAATTGAAGTTAATTTGTTAGAATTTGCAGAGAGTAAACATTTTCCATCATCAAATTTTTTGTAAATGAATTCATGGTCAATCAAATACGAAAATCTTTCAAGGACTTCAGATTCAGAAATAGAGGCTTGTTGGGCTAAAAATGAACATTCTTTTTCACCATCCTCAAGTTCCGCCAAAATTAAAGATGTAATTGGATCAAACATGCAATCTACTACTTTTTCTCGATCAAATGTATCAGTCATTTCTATGAATAGGAAATTTTGAAATTTATAACTTTTCGAAAAAACTTCCAATAAGATATTTAGGAAAAAGAGATTCTACAGAATTATGCAAAAACTTTGTGATTTGGATCCATCTGGGAAGGGCGAACATTGTTTTTGTATAGATATTGATGCCCAACGAGGCGTCAAAAAATGCTGTAGATGTAATCAATGGAATGTTCAAGGCAATGATTGGACAGAAGATGAAGACTTCAAATGATTTGGAACAAAAAATGACTTATTTTTGTGGCTGTAGATCAAAATTGTAAGAAAAGAGTATTTGAAAAATCATCCAAATTTACGCCTAGCATGGTTTTTATCGGGGTTTCTTTGAATTTTGGAATACTTGAGTAGTCAAGAATATAGACACATTGTTAGGATTGTGGGAAACGATATTCCTGGAGAGCGAAAGATGCTCGTAGGATTGACCCAGATTAAGGGTATTGGATATAACTTTGCTACAGCAATTTGTGATACTCTAAAAATTAATACAAATTCCAACATTGGAAATCTTTCAGATTCGGATGTTCAATCAATTGAAAAATTAATTTCAGATCCAATAGGAGGAAATTTCCCAACATGGTTTCTTAATAGAAGAAAAGATATTGAGACGGGGGCAAATTTGCATTTGCTAACATCGGATATTCCATTTACGTTAAGAAATGATATTGAAAGAGAAAGAGTAACTGCAAGTTGGAGAGGTTATCGTCATCTAAATGGTTTAAAGGTCAGAGGACAAAGAACTAGAACTTCTGGTAGAAAAGGGGGAGCAGTCGGTGTTGCTAAAGGTGGGCTAGCAGCTCCTGCAAAGAAAGTAGATTCAGGAGCTCCTGCAGCAGCTGACACAACAGCAGCTTCAGCAGCTGATACAACAACAGCTCCAGCAGATGAAGAAAAGAAAGAAGCTCCTGTGGAGAAAAAAGAATAGGTGTTTTGAATGGGAGATCCAAAATATCCACGTAGAGTCTGGAGAAAACCAAAGAGACCCCTTAATTATGAATTAAAGATGGAAGAGCTAAAAACTCTTGGTACATTTGGATTAAGAACTAAAAGAGAATTATGGAAAGCACATACAGAATTATCTCGTGTAAGACATCAAGCAAGATCATTACTTGCGTTAAGACAAGAAATTAGAGAAGAAAAAGAACCAATCCTTATGAAATCACTTGCAAGAATTGGATTAGTAAGTAGTGGTGCAACGTTAGATGATGTATTAAATCTTAGTGTAAACGATTTACTTTCACGTAGATTACAAACCATTGTAACAAAAAAGCTTGGATTCAAAACACCATATCAAGCAAGACAAGCAGTTGTTCATGGACATGTAATGATTGGAGAAAGAAGAGTAAACATTCCATCATATACAGTTACAGTTGGAGAAGAAGATAGTATTCATTTTGCACCTGAATCTAAGATTCCAAATATGTTAGAGAAAACAAAATCAGAATCTCAACCAGCTGAAGAAGCAGTTGGGGCACCAGCTGAAGAAGCAGTTGAGGCACCAGCTGAAGAAGCAGTTGAGGCACCAGCTGAAGAAGCAGTTGAGGCACCAGCTGAAGCCTCAAAAGATAAAAGTTCTTCAACAGAATAATCGAAAAAATAGGCTTATCAGTAAATAACCCCAATAATCAAAGAGAATATCATGTGTTCAATTATCGGCTATTATGGAAAAGAAATTGCTGCGCCACTTCTTGTAAAGGGACTAAAAAGAATGGAATATCGCGGATATGATAGTGTTGGTGTTGCAACAGAATCTGATAATCAAATTGAA
Source organism: Candidatus Nitrosopumilus sp. (assembly GCA_046758125.1). Classification (GTDB taxonomy): domain Archaea; phylum Thermoproteota; class Nitrososphaeria; order Nitrososphaerales; family Nitrosopumilaceae; genus Nitrosopumilus. The sequence continues at coordinate 20,439 of JBHHZR010000009.1, forward strand.
TTAAAGAAAGGTATTGGAAAAGTAAGTGAAGTAAATTCAAAAGTTCAATTAGACACATTACCAGGAAAAATTGGAATTGGTCATACCAGATGGGCAACCCATGGTAAAGTTACAGATGTTAATGCACATCCACATTCAAGTAATTCTGGAAAAATAGCAATAGTGCACAATGGTATTATAGAAAATTTTGAGAAATTGAAAAAGAAATTGGAAGATGAAGGATATAGTTTCAAAAGTGAAACAGATAGTGAAGTAATCGCAAACTTGCTTCAGAAAAATTATGATTCAACTAATGATGTTAAAGAAGCTGTTTTGAAAACTGTTTCAGAACTTAAAGGACATTATGCATTTGTTGCAATGTTTGAAAATGGACAACTTGCAGCTGCTAAATTTCATGAACCATTGATTATTGGAATTGGACAAGATGATTTCTTTTTATCAAGTGATGTTTTAGGATTCATTGAATATACGGATGATGCAATTTACATGGAGAATGGAAATTTTGTTATTTTAGATAAAGACAAATTCCAAATTTTAGATTTTAATGGTGAGCATGCACAATATGGAATCACTAAAGTCTCAAAAGAATTTGGAGATGCGTACAAGGGAGATTATGCACACTTTACATTAAAAGAGATTTACGAGCAACCTGAAACAATTTTGAAAGCTGGAGAAAAGACAATCGATGCAATTGAAAGAACAGCAGACTATATACGACATGCAAAGAACATCTATGTTACAGGAAGTGGAACTAGTTACAATTCTGCACTTATTGCAAAGCAAATTTTATCAAAATATGTTAAAATCAAGGCTGAACCAATCATGTCTAGTGAGCTACAGTTTGCATCAGACAGTATTGAAGAAAATTCAATTCTAATTGCAATTTCTCAAAGTGGAGAGAGTGCAGATGTTTTAGAAGCTGTAAAGATTGCAAAACAGGCAAATTGTAAAATAATATCTATTGTGAATCTAATAACTTCATCGCTTGCACGTGAAGCAGATGTAGTAATTGGTATGAACTGTGGACCTGAAATTGGAGTTGCTGCAACAAAGAGTTTCACATCACAACTTGTAGTATTATACAAAATTGTACAGAAGTTAAGTAATAACGACATAACAATTAATTTTGAAGAATTCTCAAAATCAGTTTCAAAAACATTGGACAATCCAATTAAAATTCAAGAGATTGCAAAGGATTTGAAAGATGTTTCAGATATTTACATTCTAGGTAGAGGAATTAATTTTCCAATTGCAACAGAGTCAGCACTAAAACTTAAAGAATTAACATACATTCATGCTGAAGGAATTCCAGGTGGAGAATTAAAACATGGACCTCTTGCTCTGATGGACTCTAATGTATTTGTGATAATTATCAATCCAAGCGATTCAACATATTCAGATACTCTAACTAGTGCACGAGAAATCAAAACTCGTGGTGCAAAAATTATAGGAGTATCAGATGTAAAAAGTGACATTTATGATTATTGGATTGAAATTCCCAAAATTAATGAAGTATTGTATCCTATTTCAGAGATAATCCCAATTCAGTTATTATCATATTATGCAGCATTAGAAAAAGATACAGACCCTGATTATCCAAGAAACTTGGCTAAATCAGTTACAGTGAAGTAAATAATCTGTGATATTCTTTTTCTGCCATCTCTAAAAATTTTGTAGAATTATTTCCTGTTTTTAGCATAGATGAGATAATGCTTCCACCAGCACCTACACCTTCTTTTGCAAATCCCTCTGAGAATGCCTTTAGTCCAGAATATTGCGAATTTTCTAAACCTGGATTTACAGAAATTGCAGGAATGTCTGCAATTTTTGGCACAAGATTCTTGAAATTTGCACTGTTGTCATTTGTGATGTAAGATGTGGTTCCAATTGCAGTATTTTCTTGATTAAATCCAATCCTTGATGCAAATGCCAATACTGCGGTCATTTGAGTTCCACCTGCCAACATTGCTTTAGAAACATCGGAAGCAGAACTTAACATTCCTGCAACAAAAGGAATCATTGGATCACCAACTTTTGCAACAATGTTGTAAGGATGATCAGAATCAATTCTTTCTAGTGCATCATTAACAATTTTATTTTTTAATTCAACAGGATTATTTGGGATACTAGAGCTAACTTTGGCATCAAAACCTAATGCTCGTAGTACAGCTAACGCCGTTGTTGTTCCACCAGGAATACTCTCGCCAATTACCAAACAATCAGTTAATGATGCCAAATTTCTTCCAACAATACGACCAAAATCAACAGCATGAGAAACCTGCGAATCATCCATTGCATCTTCAGAGGAGATATTTTTTCCAAAAGACAATCCTGATTCAATAAAAGGTAATTGAGGAGCGATTTTACTTCCAGCATTAATTGTCAAATGAGGAATGCTTGATGATTCTAGAGCAGTTTTAGTTAGCAATGCAGGAGTTGGTTTTCCATCAGGAGTCATTGGTATTTTATCAATGGATTTGCAATAACCATAGTGAAGATATTCAGCATCAGCAGGAGGGGTAAATTGTATTGAATTCTTGTCTGCACCTGCAAAAGTAATTCCTGGAACTTCACAAGTTTCAGTATAGGAAATTACAAATGAGAAAAGAAATCTTCCAGATTTTACACTTTCAAGAAAATTTAGAGCCTTGTCAGCATTGCCAAATAGTTCAAAATTTTCCAAGAAATCACTGGCCCATCATTTCGACAAATTGTTGTTCAGTTCTTTTTTGCATGACAAGATTGGTGATTTTTTCTTGTCCTATAGTTGATGTTTCAGAATGGCCATAATTGTGGCCTGAGTACAAGACTAAATTATCATCTAATGAATATAAAATATCAAAAAGACTATGATAGAGTTCTTTTGCACTTCCTCCAGGTAAATCTACTCTACCACAATTTCCAACAAACAATGTATCGCCTGAGAAAATTTTTCCATCCCCTACCAAGCATATGCTATCCTTAGAATGACCTGGAGTATGAATTATTTTTAGTTTTGAATTACCAAATTCGATGAAATCACCATTCTTTACTGCCATATCGTGTTTTAATTCAGAAGATTCATGTTGAATAATAGTTGCTTTAGTTGATTCTGCCATTGCATCATTTCCCAATATATGATCAAAATGATGATGCGTGTTTACGATATATTTTATTTTTAGATCATTTCTCTTTATGATCATCTCCAATTCTATCAAATCCCATGATGGATCAATTATGATTGCTTCACCAGTATCCTCATCTTCAACAATGTAGGTAAAGTTCTGCATATTTCCAACTTGAATTTGATGAACTTTCATAGAATTCCCTCCTCAGCTTCAGGAGGAATTCCAATTTTTTCGGCATAAAGTTCTCCTGTCAAATCTTTTCTTTTTGGAATTCCTTGTTTCATCTTGTGAAATGTAACTGTCATGTCGCATTTTGTGTAGATATTTGCAGTCTCGCCTGTCTGTGGATCCAATCCAGAGGGAACATCTACTGCAAGCTTATAGCAATTTGATTGATTGATATAATTAATTGCAGATGCGTAAGGTTCTCGAATCTCTCCAGTAATACCAGTACCTAAAATTCCATCTATGATTACATCAGGTTTAAAATCAAAATCAAAGGAATTTCCTGACATTAATTTAACAGAAGGCATTTTTTGTAAAATAGACCAGTTCCAATTACTTTCTTCAGTTTTGATTTTGTCAGGACTTCCAAGAAGCATTACTGTTACTTTGGCACCATAACCTGCAAGATGTCGTGCCATTACCAAACCATCTCCTCCGTTATTTCCCATTCCAACAAAAATTAAAATATTTTTTGATTCGACATTACCAAGTTTTTCAATTAATCGTCTTACTGCAGCAGCTCCTGCATTTTCCATCATGAATTTTTTCAAAAATCCCATATCATGACCTTTATTTTCAATATTGTACATTTGATCAACTGAAATTTCCATAATTTACGTGAAAATCATATCCAAAATAAGAGTTTAGTAAACGGCTTTATCCTAGTTTTTATTGATTACCAAACATGACATTAAAGAATGTAAAATCATCATTAAACAAAATTGCAAAATCTTTAGGCAATACACAAGATTCAAGAGAATTTCTTCTAAAAAATACAAGAGAGATAATTGTTCTCTGTAGTAGATCAATAATTGCAGTTCATAAAGGAGACATTAAGACAGGAAAAAGTAATTTAAGAAAAGCAGATATGTTATTAAAAAAATATAGGAAAAAAGCAATAGGAGAGCTTAGACGATATTTAATTACACCCGAACAAGAATTTGTGGAGGCTGCATGTCTAGTTGCAGTGGTTGAAAAAAAAGAAATCCCTTCAGATAAAAAATTATCAGTCATGCCAGAATCATATGTTTTGGGACTACTAGATTGTATAGGAGAACTAAAAAGAATGGTATTTGATAAAATTAGAATAGGAAGCATTGGGGAGGCTACAAGAATATTTGATGTGATGGAGAGTTTGTATCTTCAGCTTTACACTTTTTCAATGTATGACAAAGTGGTAAAAGAAGCCAGAAGGAAGATTGACGTAAATAGAATTTTGGTAGATGATGTTAGATCTGCAATTACGGAAGAAAAAAGACGAAGTGAATTAATCAAAACTTTGCAAAAACTAGAAAAATAATTTTTAAAAATTTGTATGCGGGCGATGGGATTTGAACCCACGAACTCCTGAGAGACTAGCCCCTCAAGCTAGCGCCTTTGGCCAGGCTGGGCGACGCCCGCAACGAAATTTCCATGTATGGTTTTTATAATCCTTGATTACTTTTTCGTTCGTATGTTAATTCCTGTTAGATGTTTTACATGTGGAAATTTGATTGCAGATAAATTTGACGATTATCAAAATAAAATTAAAGCAGGTGAAGATTCAGTAAAAACTCTTGATTCTTTAGGAATTGAAAGATATTGCTGTAGAAGGATGCTTTTGACTACTGTTGAGACAATTCAACAAGTAATTCCATTTTATGAAGCAATTCAAAGAAGAAATCAAGAAGTTCAATCTGAGTTAGAGTAACTTGGCCACAATCACTTCAATTGAAGGACGTATTCTATACAACAGTAGAGGTAGTAAGACAATTGAAGTCAATATAGAATCTGATGGAAGATTTGTAGGAAGAGTTTGTGCTCCTTCTGGTGCCAGCGTAGGAAAATACGAAGCAGTTAGTTTTCCTAATGGAAAACCTGAAGAAAGTCTCAAAATTTTAAAAGAAAATTCTCAAAAATTTATCGGATTAGACGCCTCAGATCTTAAGGGAATTCATGATACTCTAAAAAGTTTGGATAATACTATTAATTATGCTGGAATTGGTGGAGCACTAGCATTTGCAGTAACAATTGCATCAATGGAATCAGCATCAAAGGCATTAGACCAACCATTGTTTCAGACATTGTCATCAGAATCTTCTTTCAAGTTTCCATTTCCATTAGGAAATATTTTGGGAGGGGGAGCACATGCAGGACCTGGAACTCCAGACATTCAAGAGATTTTGATTTGTGCAACAGGTTCAAAGAGTATTGAAGATGCAATTGAAACCAACTTGGCAGTTCATAAGGAATTACGAAAAGTATTACTAAAAGAAGATCCTAATTTTACAAATGGAAGAGGAGACGAAGGTGGATGGGCACCAAAATTAAAGAATCAGGAAGCTTTGGAAGTTTCTGTAAAGGCTTGTGAGAATTTGGGATTTACATTAGGAAAAGAAGTTTCGTTGGGAGTAGATTTTGCATCATCTACACAATGGAATGAAAAAAAACAAAAGTATGTTTATGATAGAGCTGGTTTTGAAAATTCTACTAGTGAGCAGATTGATTTTGCAGCAGACATTATTGAAAAATTCAAATTGATTTATGCAGAAGATGCAGTTCATGAAGAAGCATTTGAAGACATGGCAGAATTAACATCCAAATTCCCAAATGTGTTAGTTACTGGTGATGATTTGATAGTTACAAACAAAGATATTTTGACAAAAGCAATTGGTTTAAAATCATGCAATGCAGCAATTCTAAAAGTTAATCAGGCAGGAAGTCTTTATGATGCTCTTGAATTTGCTAATGTTGCAAATAAAAATAATATTAGATTAATTACGTCACACAGATCGGGAGAATCTACAGACTCGCAAATTTCCCACATTGGTTTAGCAACAAAGTCAAAAATGCTCAAAGTTGGAGTAGTTGGAGGAGAAAGAGTAGCAAAACTCAATGAGTTATTACGCCTATCAGAGCATGATTTAATACGCGGTATGGCAGAGATTTAAAATCGAAATGAGCCAACAAGCAGAAATAACAGACATTAAAAAGAAGATCCTAACTACAGGAATTAGAGTAGGTACTCAAGTAAAGACAAAATTCATGAAACCATTCATCACCAAAGCCAGTCCTGAAGGACTGTACATGCTTGATTTAGATATTACATTAGAGAAAATTCAGACTGCAGCCAAATTTATCAATAGACTTGGAACAGACAAACTTATTGTATGCTCAGGCAGACAATATGCAGAAACTCCAATTGAGAAATTTTGTGAGATGTTAGATTCTAAAAAACTACTTGGAAGATTTATGCCAGGAACTTTGACAAATCCTTCACTGCCATATTACATTGAACCAAAATTAGTCTTAATTTCAGATCCACAAGTTGATGAACAAGCAATTACTGAAGCAACAAATGCAGGTATTCCAGTCATAGGAATTGCAAATACAGATAACATTACATCAGATCTTGATGTAATTATTCCAGCAAACAATAGAGGAAGAAAAGCTCTAGCAACAGTTTACTGGTTATTGGTACGTCAAATCCTTATTGAAAGAGGAGAATTAAAAGAAGATGAACCAATGAAATATGAAATCGATGATTTTGAAACAAAGATTACCGAAGAGGAAATCGAATAAATCATTAAGTTCTAAAGTGTTCACTTGAAATCTAAAGCTTCTGCACCAGGAAAAGTTATTCTTTTTGGAGAACATTTTGTAGTTTATGGGGTTAAAGCAATCCTTTGTGCAATAAACAAGAGAATTACTGTTACTGCAGAAAAAATTGATGAGAATAAAATTTCAATCAAATCAAATATTGGAAATTTAGAATTAGAACCAAACAAATCAATGTCAGAAATTGATTCGCCGTTAAAACCATTTTATTATTTAGCTAACAAAATGATTCAAACACATAATCAACCTACTGGAATTGAAATTACAGTAGAATCAGATATTCCGTTAGGGGTAGGTCTAGGCTCATCATCTGCTTGTTGTGTAGCTGGTGCTGCAGCCATTTCTAAATTATTTTCAGAAGTATCAAAAGATGAAATTCTAAAACTTGCAATTGAAGCTGAAAAAACAATTTTTCAAAATACTTCTGGAGCAGATTGTACTGTTTGTACATATGGTGGTCTTATGGAATATGATAAAGAAAATGGATTTAGCAAAATAAAATCTAAACCTAATTTTCAACTGGTAATTGCAAATTCAAACATAGAACATATTACTGAATCAATAGTTGCCGGAGTAAAACAATTCAAAGATGAAAATAATGAAGCGTTTTCTAAATTATGCAATAATGAATCAAAATTAGTTGAAGATGTTCTAAAATTATTGAAAAAAAATAATACAAAAGGGTTAGGCCAAAAAATCATTCAGAATCAAGAATATCTCGAAACTATTGGAATTTCGAATGAAAAATTAAGAGAGATGATCCAAGTGGGTCAAAAATCCTCTTTTGGTGCAAAAATTACAGGTGCTGGAGGGGGAGGATGTATCTTTGCTCTGACTGATGAATCAAATTTGGATAGAACGATTAATGAATTCAAAGATAGAAATTATGATTGCTTTTCAGTAAAAATTGATTTCGAAGGACTGGATACTTTTTAATTAACTAGATAATTTGGAACAGCATGATTCTAATAAAATTAGGTGGCTCAATTATCACAAATAAAGAAAAACCATTGTCAGCTAGAAGAAAAACAATAGACAATCTTTCTAAGAGTTTAAAGAAAATTGATGAGCCAACAATTATCGTTCACGGAGGTGGTTCCTATGGACATTATTGGTCGGTAAAATATGACATACACACGAAAGAAAAAAAGTATGATCTTAGAGGAGTTTCAATTGTAAAAAATTCAATGATTGAACTAAACAAAATAATTTTAGATTTGATGTTGAAAAATAAATTAAAACCATATGCTCTTCCTCCAACTGACTTTATGTCAAGAAACAAACCAATTGCAAAAAAAGTCAAAGAGATCGAAAATATTGCAAAATCAGGCTTGATTCCTGTTACATATGGAGATGCATTATGGTATGGACAGAACAAGACATACATCTTGTCTGGTGATAAAATAATGACACATCTTGCAAAAATTCTGAAACCAAGACTATGTGTTTTTGCACTAAACGAAGATGGGCTGTATTCTGATCTTAAATCAAAGAAATTAATCTATGAGTTGAAAGGTCAACATCCTTTGATTTCAAAAAATAAGATGGATGTTACCGGTGGAATGACTAGGAAAGTAGAAGAAGCCTCCAAGATTTCAAAAATGGGAATGAACGTATTTTTTGTAAATGGTAACAAACCTGAAAGAATTGTAAAAGCTATTAAAAATAGGAAATTTGAAGGAACATTGTTTAGAGGTAAGAGAAATGTCTGAAGAATTTGTAATTTTAGTTGATGAAAACGATAATCCTATTGGAACCGAAGAAAAAGTAAAATGTCATTTGCCAAATGGGAAATTGCATAGGGCATTTACTGCTTTATTGTTTGACAAAGATGGCAGGCTGATACTTACAAGACGAGCAAAAGAAAAGATGTTGTGGCCAGGGGATTGGGATGGAACATTTGCAAGTCATCCAAGAGAATCTGAAACCTATGTATCATCAGGAGAAAGGAGAATGCCTGAAGAACTAGGAATAGAAGGAAAGTTAGATTATTTGCATAAATTCGAATATCATGTACCTTACAAAGATATAGGTTCTGAAAACGAAATTTGTGGAACGTTAATTGGAATTATTGATAAATCTACAGAACTAGAAGAGGTTGAAGGAGAGATAGATGAAGTAAAATGGATTTCAGCAACAGAATTACTCTCAGGATTAAAGACTAATCCAGAGGTTTATTGTCCTTGGATGTTAATTGCGTTAGAATTACTAGACAAATCAAACCAATCCATGCTTGAAAAGTATGCAGATATCTTATCTACATGGATGAATAGTGAAGTTCATGAAGGGTTGCAAAAGGCAATTGATATTCATCTGCCAAAAGAAAAATGGAGATTAGTAAATGAAAAAAACTAAGCAAATTGAAAAAAATGCAAAATTAGTAAACAAGTATCTTTATTCGAAACTAAAAGGAAATCCAAAGAAACTCTATGATGCTGCAGGGCATCTAATTATTCATGGTGGAAAAAGACTAAGACCATACATGGTAATTAGAAGTTGTCAAATTTTAAAAGGAACCCCTTCCAATGCAATGCCAGCTGCAAGTGCAGTTGAGATGGTACACAACTTTACTTTAGTTCATGATGATATTATGGATAATGATGAGATGCGTCATGGAGTTCCAACCGTACATAAAAAATTTGGAATGCCACTCGCAATTCTTGCAGGAGATGTTTTATTTTCAAAAGCATATCAAGTAATTACAGAATCAAAATTATCAACAAGTGCAACCACTCAATTAGTGTCAAGACTTGCTAAAGCATGTGTAGATGTATGTGAAGGCCAACTACTTGATGTAAAGATGGCAGAAGAGAAGAAAATCCCAACCCAAGAACAATACATTACAATGATTGGCAAAAAAACTGCAGCACTATTTGATGTATCATGTGCTATGGGAGCAATCTGTGCAACAAACAAAGCAAAAGACATTTCAAATCTTTCGTCATTTGGAAGGAACTTGGGAATTGCATTTCAGATAACGGATGATCTCATAGGAGTAATGGGAGATCCTAAAATTACAAAGAAACCTGTAGGAAATGATCTTAGAGAAGGCAAGAAATCACTCCCAATTCTGATGGCAATAAAATTAGCAAAAGGCAAAGATAAAAAAATAATCCTAAAGGCATTTGGAAATCCAAAGGTAGTAAGGAAGGATCTCAACAAAGCAGTAGATGTTATTCGCTCCCTTGGGATAGAACAAAGTGTTCGAAAACAGGCACTAAAATATGCTGAAAAGGCTGAAAAATCGTTACTAAAATACTCTGGTTCTGCTAAAGCAGATCTAATCACATTATTGGATTTTGTAGTTAAGAGAAGTGTGTAATTACAACAAGTAGATCTATCATGAATGAAGAACTAAAAAAAGAGATTAGGAAAATGGCTCTTCAGAATGCATTTGAGCATGGAGGGCAAACTCAAGATAAAATAATTTTAGGAAAGATTCTTGGAACAAAACCAGAATTTAGAACTAAAGTAAAAGAGATTACAGTAGACATTTCTGAAATTGTTGCAAGTGTAAACCAATCATCATTAGATGAACAGAAAAGAGAGATTGAAGAGAATTTTCCAGAACTTTTAGCACCTAAAGAAAAAATTGAAGAAAGGGAGGGTCTTCCAGAATTAGAAGATGCACAACAAGGAAAAGTCATTACAAGATTTCCTCCAGAACCAAATGGATATCCACACATAGGACACGCAAAAGCTGCTATCATTAATTCAGAATATGCAAAAATATATGATGGAAAATTCATTCTAAGGATGGATGACACAAATCCGGAAGCTGAAAGAATGGAATATCATGCAGCAATCAAAGTGGGGCTAGAGTGGTTGGGAATCAAATGGGATGAAGAAAAACAGACTTCAGATGACATGGAATTATTTTATCAGAAAGGTAAAGAATTGATTGGTTCTGGAAAAGCTTACGTTTGTACTTGTAAAAGAGATGAGATTAGTAAAAACAGAAGAGAAAGAAAAGCATGTAAGTGCAGCATGGAAGATATTGATAAAAATAATAAAAATTGGGAAAAGATGCAAGAGAAATTCAAACCAGGGGAAGCAATTGTAAGATTTCGTGGAGATATGCAAGCAGATAATGCAGTGATGAGAGATCCAGTATTATTCAGAATCATAGATGAAAAACACTACACATTAGGTGAAAAATACAGAATTTGGCCTAGCTATGACATGGCAGTTGCAATTGAAGATAGTATAGATGAAGTAACACATGCTTTTCGTTCAAAAGAATTTGAATTAAGAAAGGAACTAATTGACGCAATTTTAGATGCATTAAACATGAGAAAACCTAACCAAGGATTCTTCTCCAGGCTCGAATTCAAAGGAATGCCAATTTCAAAGAGAATCATAAAACCTCTAATTGAAGAAGGCAAAGTCTCATGGTATGATGACCCAAGATTGCCAACCCTAGAGGCACTAAAAAGAAGAGGAATCAAACCTGAAGCTATCAGAAAATTTATCATGTCATTAGGATTAACTAAAGCAAATACTCTTGCGCCATTTGATGCACTAGAAGCATTTAATCGAAAATTTGTAGATGCATCAAGTATAAGATTATTCATGGTTAATGATGCAAAAAAATTAATGATAAAAAATTTGTCAACATCATCAGTTGAAATTCCAAATCATCCAGTAAACGATATGGGAAAGAGAAAAATTGAGATTGATGAAAATTTTTACATCTCAGGAGATGATGCAAAAAATCTCAAAGAAGGGATGCAAGTTAGGTTGTTAGGATTGGGAAATGTTTCAATTACAAAGATAGAAGGATTAGAAGGAGAGTTTGTTGGTGAAGGAGATACTACAAACATTCCAAAGATTCAATGGGTTCCACAAAAAGATGCACATGAAATTAAAATGATTGTTCCAAAAGTATTATTCAATGGTGAAGAGTTTAATGAAGAAAGTCTGGAAGAGTTTGATGTTTATACAGAACCACACTATCTTCAATTAAAAGAAGGAGAAGAGATCCAATTTGTAAGATTTGGATATTGTAGGAAAGATTCACAAAATCAAGCAATTTTTACACACAAGTGATTAACAATGAAGATAGTAAGATTACTATACAAAAATAATGAAACATATGGTTTTGTAAAAGGAGGCAAAGTAGCCACTAAAGATGACATTACTTTACTAACAGGAATACCAATTCCACTTAGTGTAAAAGATTTTCTTTTTGAGGGATGGTATAATGAGATAAAAAACAAAATTGAAGATTTACCATATGAAGAAGATATTTCTAAATACAAAATATTAACACCAATTGTTAATCCAAATAAAATAATCTGTTTAGCATTCAATTATAGAGATCATGCAGAAGAACAAGATCTAAAGGCACCTGAAGATCCCGTCATGGTAATGAAACCACGAACCTCTCTTACAGGTACAGAATCGGAGATTGTATGTCCAGATTTTGTTACAAAATTAGATTATGAGGTAGAATTAGCCGTCATAATTGGTAAAACTTGCAAAAATATCAGTATTGAGGATGCACCAAATACAATATTTGGGTATATGATATTCAACGATGTTTCAGCAAGAGATATTCAATTCAAAGACAAACAATTCACTAGAGGAAAGAGTTTTGATACATTTGCTCCATGTGGACCATGGATTACAACAATTGATGAGATTCAAGATGTTAATAATCTAAAGATGACAACAAAAATTAACGGAGAATTAAGACAAAACTCATCTACAAATAAAATGTTCATTAAAATTCCAGAAATTATTTCTAAAATTTCCAAAGTTATGACTTTAGAAAAAGGAGACATCATTGCAACTGGAACACCAGCAGGTGTAGCACTAAGAAATCCAGGTATTGAATTTCTAAAAGATGGAGACAAAGTTGAGATGGAAATTGAGGGTCTTGGTGTTTTAAAAAACACAATCAAATTTATAAATTTAGACTAAGCTAAAGATTTTTTCATTAAATGAAATGATATTTTATGTTCTAATGAATCAAAAAAGGGTAATTGTTCTTTAGTTAAAATTTGTATTCGTTCATAGTTTTGTTCTATTCCATAGTTTTGTAAAAAAGAAATTATTTGTAAGGTTGCATTTTCTGAATTTGAAAACAATGTAACAATTAGAGTTTTATCAAAATGTTCTGAATCAGTAAGAATTGCGACAGAATCTTTTCCATCTATAGTAGATTTAATAATTTTATTTTTTTCATAAAATATAGACAAGACTTCATCATCAATTGAAACCCATCTCCAAGATTTTACATAGTGAGAATAGAGTTGACGATTAAGAGATTTTTCAAATAAAATATTATGGTTTGAGTTTTCTTTAGATGCAAGACAATAGAAATTCCATGTCTCAAAGATACTATAATCTAAAGAATTTGCCATAGAGATTGATGAGGTATTTTCAGTATCAATTAGCATATAGGAGAAAGGAATATGTTTTTTTTGTCCAACAAATTCGGCATGTTTTACTAGTTCTGATGCAATATTTTGTCTTCTAAAATTTGGATCTACTCTGATTCCTTCAATCCAAATTTGATCTTTGGAATAAAATGCATGACATATTCCAAGTGGAAACTCTTTTTCAAATACGAATAAATTTCCTTCAGATAGCCAAAAATCCCAGACTTGCTCGACATAATCTCCCCAAGAAAAAGTATTTTTGCAGAATTTTAAAATGGAAATTTTATCTAATTTGGTTGCCTCTCTGATCATCATGCTCTACGAAAAAATATTAAGAATAATCAGATAAAAACTGCCATGGGAAAAATTTTAGCTGGAAAAACAGCAGATCTTCCTCCGGGAAAGATGATCAAAGTATCTATTGAGGGAAGAGATATTTTGGTTGCAAATATTGATGGAAATTTTTATGCAACAGATGATTCTTGTACTCATTCAGGAGCAAGTCTATCTGAAGGAAAATTAGAGGACTCCACAGTTACATGTGGATGGCATGCAACACAATTTGATTGCAAAACAGGAAACTCGATAAAATTTCCAGCAAAAATCAGAAATTTGACTTCATATAATGTCGTAGAATCAGACAGTATCTTTGTGGAGATGTAACTATATACTTCTAATTTTTAAGAAAAAGGTGTAAAAATGGCAGATGAGGCTCAAAATAAGGAATCGATGAAAGAAGCAATTGAGACATTAAATCAAATTGCTGCTAGTAATTCTACTCCAAGGACAATAAAAAAATCAATTACCGATTTGATTGCAGATTTGAATAATGAAGAATATTCTCTTTCAGTAAGGGCTGCAAACACAATTAGTTTACTTGATGATGTGACACAAGATCCTAACATGCCATCATATGTAAGAACTCAGTTATGGCAGGCTGTTTCAAAATTAGAAAGCATAAGAGAATAAATTCTCTCATGTTAGATGAATATTATTGAAAATCGAAGAATTCTTAGAAACTCTCCCAGAAAATATACTTAGTGGAGAGGATGTTCAATTACCTGAAAAAGCTTTCAGGGAGATTTTTAGATTTGTAGATTTGGGAGAGAATGATATTTTTTATCATTTAGGTTGTATGGATGAAAAAGGAATTGAGATTGCAATTAATGAGTTTAAAGTAAAAAAAGCTGTAGGAATAGATAACAATCCTGAAAAAATTAATCTTGCAAAGGAAAGCATTGAGCAGAAAAATATTTCAGGACAACTAATTTGTCAAAATATTGAAGAATCAGAATTTTCAGATGCTTCAGTAATTTTATTCTGGTTTACAGATGAGAGGATAATTAATCAAATGCTTGAGAAATTTGAAAAACTAAAACCTGACACAAAGATAGTTACAATTTGGGGTCCACTTCCAGGTTATCTTCCAGATAAAGTAAACTTTCCATACATAATCAACAAAGTACCATTCAAAAAAGCACAAAGTATGCAAGAACAATTATTATCAATTTTTGGTGTAAAATGTGTAGATTTTGTAACAGCATGGGAATTTGCAGAAAGATATACAAAATCTCTTGGATCACCTGAAATCAAAAATGATCGATTTTTGACAATCATACAAACTTTGATGATTTGGATTAATGCAAAGAAATTAGGAATTGCATGTGGAGATGAAATTCCAGAATCTATTCAAACATACATCAAACTCATGAAAATGAATTTTGATATTGATTTTGAACATCTTTTGAAAGAAGATTCCATGTAATCCTTTTATTTTGTTTTTCCGTGAGAAAAGTATGGATGGTAGACTACACATCAATGTGTCTGCAGTAGATTATGATAAAACAAGCAAAGCATTAACTCATCAGCTATCTCTTTTAGAGGAGATGGTTCATGGTGAAGAAGATTTTGTTATGACTGATTCTGAATTTGCTTTTGGATGGCACTTTTTTGTGCTTAGTGTAAACAGATCACTTGTTGAAAAATTAGAAGAGATGATGGGAGTAGATTTTGAGAAACTGAAAGGAAAAGGAACAGAAAAAAAGTTTCTTACCTGGCTTACAAAAAACGTAGAGAGTAAATCTCCACGATTCAAGCTTGCCATCAAAGAAGAGATGGAATCTAGCAAGTTTGGAATCTTTTGAAAATTAAATTTATTCTAGCCTAGAATTAGACAATTCCGCCAAAAAGATCAACTCTATAATAATCCCAGTGTTCTGGATCAATCATCGTAACAAATTCTACATTCTCAGAACCCATCTTTTGTTGAATCAAATCACGTAAAGCAAAACTAGTCAGATATCTGTATCTTTTTGTGTTAGCCAGCATTGAGAATGTCTTTCTTAATCGAGTTCCTCCACCTAATCCCCAATATCCAAGCTTCATTGCAATGGGTTCTAAAAATACCGTATTTTGTTTCCCATAATTTTCATCTTCAACTCCTGCATATAGCTGATAATTTTCAAGAGGTCCACCTTTTGCGTATCCAATAATGGTATCATTTTCATCAGATATCCTAAGAGTTACAAGAATAGTGTTTTCATCTAAGATAGATTTTGCAAAACCAAACTTTTGCAATTGCAATGGTTGTGGTAATTCATTGTAAATTGATGTCAATTCATTAATGAAGTCCTTAGAATTTCTTTCTTGAGATGAATCAATCTTTGTTTGGAATTTTTGATGTTCATACTCAAATTTAGATTCAATACGAATTTCTTCTTGACGAAGTTTCATAAATGAAAGAACAGTATCCATGAAATTTTTTCGTGTTTCAGCAGGTAATGCATGTAAAACACGTCTACACATTTGAGATTCATTATTTAGAAGAGTTTCAAAATAATTTACAGACATTCTTACAATAGTTGATTGATGCCAGGCAAATGCATGTGCGTTTTTCTTTGCTTTTTCCATCGCCACTGAAAAATCCCCTATTGCATAACCGCCTATTCTGTCTGCGACAGACAAAAACCATCCTAATTCTTTATAGTGGAATTGTTTTTCAGGATTATTTTTTGTGATTTCTGAGAGTTCAAAACATTCATTCATCTGCATTTCTGGTTTTTCTTTTAATTCACCAGTCCATGGATAGGATGTCCTTAAAATTAATGCCTTTATGATTTCAATATCAAGTTCTGCTTCATCAATTAGTTTTTTCAATTCTTTATCTAGTGAGATAAATTGTACCACACTTTCTTCATGTGGTCTATCAACAGATTTCTGAGGATCAAAATCATGAAATAATGCAGCAGTAAAGAGATATTCAACATCAATTTGATCCAATTTTTGTAGTTTTTTCTCATATGATGCTGCAAGTAATGTAATGTAGGTAACCTCTAATTCATGGTCGATGTTATGATAACCATAATAATCTCTTCCAAGTCCTTGAGTTTCAAATATTTCAATTGTATAATCTAGCATCTTGTTATAGCATGCAGTTTTTTCAATTCCACATGAAACTAGTAATTCCTGAATCTTCTCTTTAAGAGGATGGTTGTTGTTAGAATATATCATAACAATTTTTGTGGTTTAGTTTTTTTTAATTAAGTATACTGATTTCCAGTCGTGATTTTTATAATCTCTTTTCAAATATGTTAAATATTCACTTAAATCATTAATCTTGACGGCTTCTAAATCAATTATTTCTAATAGTACATTAGGTGAACTTTTACAAAACTCACTTACTTCAACTCCCTGTGTAAATGTTCGAAAAGATGCTAAAGTCAAAGTTGCAGCTGGAATGCTTGTTCAATATCTAGAAACTTTTACAGATTCTGTACTAGTACGTGATGAAACAAAACCAATAGGAGTAATTGGTGGAAGAGAAATTATTCGAGGGATATACAAAAATCCCTCTTCTGATTTTTTTGAGATGAAACAGGTAGAAGAAATTATGGATAGTAGACTAAATGTAGTTACTGCGGATACAAATCTCAATATATTAATTTCACTTTGGAAGGAAGTAGGAAGAGCATTTGCAGTAATTAATATGGGAAACGATGATTACTCTGCAATTTCTGTAAAAAAATTATTAGAGATAGGAATCAATAATGATGTTAATTTTCACATATCTGAAATTCCTAAAAAGAAGATAATTACAGCTAGTAAAGATGTTACTTTTGGAGAGGTAATGAAATTGATGTTAGAAAATAAAACTCGAAAGATAATGTTGGAAGGAACAAATCAATTCATCAATGATAGAATTATTATTGAAACAATAGAAAAATTTGATTATCTTCTTGGTCATGAAAATTTTTTGGAGGTTCCAATAAATGTTACATCTTTTGCAGATGCCAAAGTAGTCTCAGAGGATTTGAGTCTTTCTGAGATTTCAAAAGAAATGTATGAAATGTCTCAACCATTAATTGTTCATGAAGATCGGGTAATTAGCCCATGGGATGTTTGCATGGTATTAGGAAGAGTCTAAATTCAAAATGACCATGAGTGTTCTTGATTAGACTTGTAGTTCAATAACACTAAAAATGAGGGTTATGAATTCTTGTTTATTCTTGTTCGTTAACAATATGCAATGTCATACTAGTGTTGATATTAGGTAAAAGCCTGATGGCCTTTGTAAGGATATTATCTAATGTTGTGTTATCAGGTGCTTCTACTTTACAAATTACATCATATAATCCAAAAACAACATCGGCTTCTTTTACCTCAGGGATTTTACTAAGATTTTTTAATGTAGGAAATTCATCACCCTTCTTACAATGAATCACAACATATGCCTGAGCAAGATTTTGTCCCAACATTGCTCCAATTAACTTTTCAGATGTCTGAAACAATTCGCCTGATTCTGAACGAGATAAAGTCATAGTAGAACGAATTTTTGGCATTTTACGAATTGTTTCAGTAACAACTTCACGGATTTTTTCTTCAGAATCCAATTCTATTTGCGTTACTATGTCATAAAGACCAAGTGTACCATGAGCTTCTTTTACGCCATTAATTTTTTTCAATGATGTAATTACTTCTTTTTCTGAACCTAATTCGCAATTCATCAAAACATATGATCTTGCCATTTAGTTTTTTACTCCTATTTTCATTACTTACATTAATTTACACATTTATTCATAATTAACAAAACTGAACAATGTTAAGTTTCATCTCATAGTAAAATGATGAAAAAATTATGTGTACAAACATCATTATTCCAAGAAACCCTAACAATCACAATTACAGCTTTTGTCTTTCTTAGGATTACATATTTCACAATCTAAGAGGCACCTGTCTTCATGACAATAACCACAGAATTGCTTCTTTTTAGGAGATTCTGCCAACATTATATTTTCTACTTTAAATTACTAGAGTTGTTCTGGATTTGATATTCAAGTTTTAAAATTGGGTAAATTGTTTTATTGATACAAAATTTCCAAGAATTATGGGATTATTTTCACGAAAAAAAGAGATCATGGTAGGCAACATATGCCCAAAGTGCAATATGAAATTTTTAGATGCTGAAAGAACGTTACGCCATATAGAAAAAGCCCATAAACCTAAAAAGAAATTTGAATGTGATTCATGTGGATTTCGAAATTGATTTTGGGATTTTATCTAACCAGCAAGAAGCATTATGAATTTTTTAAAAAATTCAGTATGATGTCGTCTGGATTTGTTGTTTAATCTTTGTAATGACATCGGTTGTCATTGCAAGTAAGTTGTTTTGTTCTTCGATATTCAACACTAATTATGAGATGAAAAATGATATAACTTGATGTTATTTTTTGTCATTACAGGTATTAACAAAGAAACAGGAAAGAATTGGTGGAAATGATTAATGTGTAATGTTAAGAAATAACAATTTTCAGGCAATTTTAGTCTTCAAGAGGTCCTTTGTAATTTAGTTAAAGTCTGTTATTTTTTTAATCTCAGTTTTTCAAACCAAGAACTTCTAGACTTTGTTGAATCTGCTTGATGCGATATAGTTGATGTTGGTTTTTCAACTAGGATTCCCTGTGGACGATACAAAAGTACCACCAGTAAAATTATTCCAAGTAGTAAAAAATCAAGCCATACTACATCAAATGGAACAAAGCCTTGCAAAGAGTCTTTGAAAAATATAATTAGTTTTCTAATTGTCACAAAAATGAATGTACCAACCAGAATACCTTTATTATTTGCAAGACCACCAATGAGTATCATTAGGAATGGCCAAAACGTCCAGCTTGCCCTATCATAAGCAAATGCAATGGTTCCACCAACATAAAAGGCGTAAAGTGCACCACCTATTGCTGCTAGTGCAGCTGAAACTATAATTACTTTAATTCTAATTTGTCGGGTGTTTTTTCCAATAGATTCTGCAGTTACTTCATTATCTCTAACAGCTCGGAGAAGTCTTCCAAGTGGAGAGCGTGTCATCTTTTCACTATACACAAAGACAGCAATTGCAATTAGTACCATTCCAAGCGTGGCAACTGGAAAACGAATTTCATTTGGTAAAAATGATAAAGGATCGGGTATCTGAACTCCAAGTGTACCACCAACTAATGGAGTAAAGTTGTTTCCAATAATTCTGATACTTTCACCAAATGCCAGAAGAGTAATTGCCAAATAATCACCTCTAAGGCGTATTGCAGGATAAGATGTTAGAAGACCCAATCCGCCACCTACTGCTGCAGCAATACCTAACGTCAAAAAGAAAACCACAAAACCAACACCAACGTTGTCAACTAACCAGACGTTAATCTGCGAAACAATTAGTAAGTTATCGGCAATGTAATCTCCTTCTATTCCTGCAAGACTAGCAAAAATTCTTCCAGGAATTGATGCTGCTACAAATGCACCAGCGCCCACAGCCAGAACTTTTCCAAAGTTTGGGATTCCAGTATATCCAAATTCTAGATTCAGACTAAGATTAACAATTACATAGACTGCAAATATTGCAAGCAAGTCGACAATAAAAACTAATTCAGGTTCTAGTACCATGTCTCCTCAATCTTGACCAATTAATTCCTGCCAAACCTCTTGGCGCCAATAGCAAAGTAACA
This sequence comes from Candidatus Nitrosopumilus sp., assembly GCA_046758125.1. Taxonomy (GTDB): domain Archaea; phylum Thermoproteota; class Nitrososphaeria; order Nitrososphaerales; family Nitrosopumilaceae; genus Nitrosopumilus. The sequence continues at coordinate 40,743 of JBHHZR010000009.1, forward strand.
ACAATGAACACAAGTGGGATAAGCGGTCGGTATGCAATTAACCACGAACCAAACTCACCAGCCAAAAACCGTGTCCCTAAAACTTCTGTTAATCCTACTAGAATTCCACCTGCAATTGCACCGTAGATACTAAGAAATCCACCCACAATACTTGCTGCAAATACACTTGGAATTAGCTGTGGTCCTAAGTTTGTATCACCTAGAAACCACAAGGACATTAATGCACCTGCAATTCCAGCAAATCCTCCACCCAAGATCCAAGACACACCATAAACTAGCTTGACATTGACTCCTACTGTTTCGGCTAAATCAGAATTCTGAGTTGCAGCTCTCATAGCTATTCCAAATTTTGTTTTCTTTAATATGACATGCAAAGTTATTGCTAAAATTGCAATAGCAATAGGAGCCACAAACACTATCAAAGGAAGTTCCATAAACTCTGCATCGTAACTTCGCAAAGTAAACTCTCTTGATGTAACTTGGAATGTATTTACAATATAATCTGCAATAATGTTTAGTAATGCAATCACAACTAAATCAAATGCTAGTGTAGCAATCATCTGAATTGCTTGTGAGGAATTTTTTCGAATTAGTGATTTTAGGATGAAATGATATAGAGATAATGCAACTAAGCCGGATATAACAAATGAAATAGGTATTGCAATATATGGAATAGTATCCCAAACTCTAGTTGCTATTAATGCGATGTAAACACCAATTGTTGCAAAAGATGCGTGTGCAAAATTAGGAACTCTAGTTGTGAGATAAGTAAGGGTCAGACCTATGCTGAGAAGAGATAAAAGACTTGCAAAGATTATTGCATCTGAAAAAATAGGATCAAAGCCCAAACCATTATATCCAATAGAAAACCCTTAATTTCTTTATTCCTTGGTGTTTTTAATGAGTATCTTATCTATTCAGGGAATTAGAAAACATTTTGGTGGTTTGATGGTTCTAGATGGAATAGACATGGAGCTCGGAGCTGGAAAGATTTACCAGCTTATTGGACCTAATGGCAGTGGAAAAACTACGCTAATCAATGTAGTATCTGGACTTTTGAAACCTGATGAAGGCAAAATTACCTTTAATGGGATGGATATTACAAACAAAAGCTTGTATCACACGTACAAAATAGGCCTTGTGAGAACATGGCAGATACCACAGCCATTTGTTAATCTAACAACATTGGAGAACTTTTTAGTTTCAAGTAGTGCAAATTCTGGTGAATCATTTCTTTTTGCGCCGCTAAAATCAAAATGGAAAAGTGATGAGAAAAGAGTAAGTGAGGCAGCATTTGAGCTAATGGAGATGGTTAATCTTGTGGAACAAAAGAATACATCTAGTCAGAATCTTAGTGGCGGACAACAAAAACTTCTCGAGTTAGGTCGTGCAATGATGTCTGGAGCAAAAATGATTTTAATGGATGAACCAATTGCAGGTGTAAATCCAACTTTAGCTCATGAGATATTTAAGAAGATTTCAAAAATTTGCAAAGAACAAAAAATTACTTTTTTGATTGTGGAACACAGATTAGACATTGCATTACAATATTCAGATCATGTATTTGCAATGGATAGAGGAAAAATTATTGTCGAAGGTAGTTCAGAAGAAGTAATTAAGCATCCAAAAGTAATTGAGTCTTATTTAGGAGAATAATGTCGCAAAAAACTATCAATTCTATAATTCATGTAAATGATTTGAACTCTGGATACGCAAATAGTCATGTACTTTTTGGAGTGGATTTTGAGGCAAAAGAAAAAGAGATTACAATAGTTGTTGGTCCAAATGGAAGTGGAAAGAGTACACTACTCAAAAGCATATTTGGTTTATGTTCAATATATTCAGGAGAGATTAGATTTGATGAAAAAGAGATTACTGGTATTGCTCCACATGATATAGCGAGGAAAAAAATTGCATATCTTCCACAGGTAGATAATGTATTTTCTAATCTTACAATAAAGGAAAATCTTTTGATGGCAAGCTATACTTTAGATTCTAAGACATTTTCGCAAAGAATTCCTGGAATTTTTGAAACTTTTCCTGCACTAAAAAAATATGAAAACACGAAGGCAGATTCTCTGAGTGGCGGTGAGCGCCAGATGCTTGCAATGGCCATGGCATTAATCAGACAACCAAAAGTAATGCTCTTTGATGAGCCTACAGCAAGTCTTTCACCAAAACTTGCTGACGAAGTATTATCTAAAATCATGCAGTTACGAGACGAATTTGGAATTACAATCATTCTAGTTGAACAAAATGTAAAGCGTGCACTCAAGATAGGCGATCACGTCTTTCTTTATGCAAATGGAAAAGGGGTATTCAAAGGAAAACCTGAGGAGCTTTTATCGCATCCTGAGTTAAGCAAACTTTACTTGGGAATTTCTTAGTTTAATGAGATAGAGTCGTCACTTTGTGTGTATTTTCCTAGATGAACCCATTCGGCTCCTCTAATTCCCCATACTTCATAATCAGCTTGTGCCAAATCCCCAGCTTCATTTAGTTTTGTAGGACCAATTGCTCCGCTGTAGTTTTCTGCAATCTCTGGTATCTTTGCTTTAATTACACTGACATCAGAGCTTTGGGTTTCAAGCATTGCAAGTCCTATTATCCATACAGCATCATATGAGGAATGTACAAAGGTGTTAGGAACTGTGCCAAGAGATTCTGTTAGATGTTCTTGCACTTTTTCATGGGTGGGGGTCTTTGATGCTGCAAATTGAACAGTAGTAAATTGCACATTAGTTGAAAACTCTAATCCAATTGGATCATCAATTAGCTTGTGTTCTTTGGTATTTGCACCTGGTCCAAACCATCTTACATCATTTAGAACATCATGTTCAGATGCAGATTGCATAAATTGTAGAATCTCTGCAAATCCCAAAAATAAAACAGCAACCTTTTCTGCTCCATACTCATTAACATATTCTTGAACATTTGATGCCAATAGTGATGTTGATGCAGAAAATTCTGGTGATTCAGGATTGTATCGGACTCCTTCATCAACTTGTCCACCACGATCTACAAATGAGCCAGCTGTTGCTGCACTTAGTCCATCACCCCATGTGTCTCCTCTCCAAACAGGAATCAATACCTCAATTCCTTCATGTTGTATTAGCTTTGCAAGTGCAGTTCCTTGATTTCTATCATCAGGAACCAAACGGAAAACACTATCATTTGGAATAGCTAATGCAGGAGCAGAAGAACAACAGCTAACAAGTAACATGTTGTTAGAATCTGAATAACCTTTGATGTTTCTAATATTTGAGCTGGTTTCAGGACCAACTACAATTCCAATTCCTTTAGCATTTAGTGAAGTTAGTTTTTCTAATGCAATAACTGGATTAGTTGCAGAATCTTCTGAAACCATTTTTAGATTCCATGATGCCCCTATCTCTTGTAGATGTTTGTTAAACTCTTCAACTCCAAATTTAGAGCCTTCATGATTTTCTATTCCATGAGTAGCCAAGTCTCCTGTCAATGGAAGAATTAATCCTATTGTAACTTCGCCTGAAAGTCCAGAACCATCTTCAAAAACAGGAGATTCATTTGTATCACTTTCCATGCTAACTCGGATAACTCCATTATTGATTAACCACTCAAGACCAATTGCAAATTCGTCATCAGATATTCCACCCTGAACCCAAAATTCAGAATTTATTTTTATCCAATCAGGAATTAATGTTGATGATTGATCATCTGGAGGTTCAGCATATGGGATAGTGATAATTTCTTGTTGTACCAAATATTCTATAACTTGAACAAAGCCATCATCGTCTATTTGATCGGTAATCCAAAACTCTGCAACTTGTTTAACCCAATTTGGGATATTAGTATCAGCAAATACTTCAGTTGAAATCATTCCCAATGACAAAATCAAAGAAACTAGCGTAATGGTAAATGGAATTTTCAACGTTGTTTGTAAATTGTCATCATAGAAAAATTTGGCGGGCCCTCAAGGTGACTTGTCAATTTAGTTCAAGGCCCCTTGATTTTAGGCATGGTTTGCACGCTAAATACTGTTTACCGAGTATTGGCCACGCGTGAGAGTTAGATTATTTTTGCATTAACATCAATTTTGTGAGACATGCTATACATCGCTGGACAACGCTCTTCTGCCATTTTCAATATCTCTTGTAATTGTTGATTATCAGCATTTTCACTTTGAGCATCTATTTGAAAATTAATTCCTTCGCTAATTGGCTCATCAGCTAAATCAAATGTTTTTGCAAAATTAATGGTACATTCTGTATTTACTTTTAATTTTGTTAATTTCACTCCTTGTTGTGCAGCAATTCCTACAAATGTGCCAACAAAACAAGATGTGATTCCTGCAATACAGTAAGCCATGGGCCCCAATCTGTTGCCATCACCACCAAGAAATGAGGGGGAATCTATTTCAATTACTTGTTTTCCTTTTTCAAAAGATAGTTCTGTTTTGAATTGATATTCTGAATTTGGATCTAAATTCCATTCGCCTTGTAGCTTGACTGGTTTTTTTAGTGTGCTTTTGTCTTCTTTTCCCTTTGCTACTGTATTAGAAACTTTGTCAAGATCAACGTTATTGATTTTCGTCATGGTTTCATCATTCCAGAATCCATCATATCCATATTACTCTTAGAATGTAATTTCATCATAACTAGGTAATTCTCAACATCAACGTTTGTTATCTCACCATTAACTCCTGGCATACTTTCAAACATTCTTTCTACCATAGATGTTTTTTGTTCCATGCCGTCAGATTTCCAAACTATCATTGGGGCATTTACAACATTGTCAGTCTTTTGGATTGTTAATTCTTCATTTGATTCAGCCTCTAAAATTTCAGCTTCTGAAGTCATAATTCTTGGTGTAGAATTGTCATTCCATGTGACTAGATGTGGAACTCTAAACTGGCTATAACCCATTTGGCCTGGAATTGAATCAAAAACATCTATCTGAAACATGAATGGACCACCACCATATGGTTCTGAGCCAGCTATTCCATTTGTAAATACATAAACTTTGGACATTTCACTTTGTGGAATATTTTTTAAATCAGAAACATATAACGTTGGAAAATTGATCATTGTACTCATCATTTGTGCCATATTATTATCAGAAACTTCTGTATGAATAAAGAACATCTTTTCTCCATTGTAATAACCATCAATCATTGGCATTATCATTGGGGCATCTGTACTAAATTGCATGTTTGACATAGTATTTACCATGTCTGGATTTTGCATCATCATATCTATCATCTGTTGTTGCATTCGTGGATCATTCATCATTTGTTGCATCTGTTGTTGATTCATCATTCCTGAATCTATCCATTGTTGTGACATTTTGGGATTATTTGCCATCATTTGATCAAATAATTTTTGATTCTGAAATTTCATAGACATTGGATCATAGATATTTGCAAAATGAGCATAACTTACACCAATTCCTATAAAGAATGTCACAATTACAATTCCAATCCATATTGGTTGGCTAACCATATCTTTAGTTCTCTCCTAGAATATTTAATTGAATATACACTTTAACAGTCACAGTTACATCCTTTTCCAAACTTTGGATTACAAATTTTACAATCCAACAAACACTTGTCTTCAGGACAATAACCACAAAATTGCTTTTTCTTTGATTCCAATTATCCTCCTCTTCCTAAATCAATTATAGATACAGAATCTTTCTTCCATTTCTGTACAATTATTCCAAGTATTGCACCAAATACCACATGAGCAATCATTGTAATTACAAAAATATTGTAACCATCCATGTATTGTATTCCAAATGGTCCTTTCATCATGATTAGATAAGGGGCTACCATCATTACCATCTCAATTATTACTGCCCAGATCATGCCATACCACCATCTGCCTTTTCCAATGATTAGTGCATAGATGATTCCAAATGTTGCACCGTTCCAAAAATGCCAAAGACCTCCAGCAATAAATGCATCAAAGGGTGCATGATACAAGTTCATTGGAAGTCCTGATTGTATGATTGTCTGCTTGACTTGAGATAATGCCGTAATTTTCTCAGTTAATAATAGTCCTGGTAAAGAGATCATACTATCCATTGGCATCCATTTTGCAAACATGTATGCTGGAATTCGGATTGCCTCAAGTGCTATTGATGCAATAGCTCCTGCTGCCATCCCCTTGAATATTCTGCTAGTTAATCGTGGAAATTTTGAACGTGACAGTATCCCTATTGCAAAAATTATGATTACTGATGGAATGATTGCAACATCTCTAAAAGTTGCATAAGGAATTATTTCTAATGGGGGAAGCAACAACAAGCTTGCAGATGCACCACTGAGAATTATTACCAATATTGTTAATCCTAATTCTGATTTACTCTTCTGAAGCGTTTCAGACATGCGTTACTACAAAATTCAAAGTATTTAACATACAAAGTTCGAAGTATCGTAGTGACTTTGAATCATCATAGTAATGCAGTTTGTTTGTGTCCACTTGATGGAGTCATTGAGACAATTGGAAAGAAATGGAGTCTGTTAATTGTAAATGAGATCGGCAATCATGGTTCTCTAAGATACAATGACTTGTTAGAGGAACTAAGGGGAATCAGCCCTTCAACTTTGGCAACAATGCTTAAAGAATTACAAAAAGAAGACATTATCTCAAGGGAAGCATTCAATGAGATTCCTCCACGTGTAGAATATACACTAACAAAGAGAGGAAAAGAACTGCGTGTAGCAATAATGCCTCTGTTAAAATGGGCAACAAAGAAAGGAAATTTCAAAATGCATTGCTCATGCACGTTGTTGAAAAAATAACTGAAATGATATGGGTGAAAAATCAAAAGATTACCTTACTTCAGTTCTATTGTTCTTTTTAGCTGGGCTCTGTGGGATTGGTGAAGGGTATCTAGTATGGCTTTGGTTGCGTGAAGACTTTAGTTTTGTATTAGGAGCAGTTGGTGGTTTTGTATTATTTTTGTATGGAATAGTTCCAACATTTCAGAAGACTCACTTTCACAGAATCTATGCAGCTTATGGAGGAGTCTTTATTGTAATGTCCGTGTTCTGGGGATGGCTAATTGATGGAGTACAACCTGACAACTATGACATCATTGGAACAATAATTGCAGTGATTGGAGTCTTGATAATTTTCTACTATCCAAGAAAAGGAGAGAAGGTTTGGTCGAAGTAGTATCAACTGTTGGTGTGTTCTTTTTTGCATCACTATTAGAAATCGGTTGAGGATACTTGGTATGGAAATGGTTGCGTGATCATAAAGAAAAGATTTTTGGTTTGATTGGAGGTTTGGTTTTGTTTTCTTATGGAATTATAATGACTTTGCAGCCTGCAGATTTTGGCAAAGTCTATGCTACTTATGGTGGAATCTTTGTTGTATCGTCAATAATTTGGGGATACTGGGTTGATAAGAAAAGACCAGATAGATTTGAAATTATTGGTTCAGTAGTTGTTTTGATTGGAGTTCTAATCATGTTTTATTGGCCTCGTTAAAATCACAATTTCTGCTAATTGTTGAATCAGAATCACTAATGCATGAAAGTGATATCTTTTACGGACAACATGCCCTTCTTGCAAATCACTACCGAACATTATCAATTAGAGCAATGACCGCATGAAATATTCTTTATTTTCTCTCAAAAAACAAATGATTTGAACATAAAATCTCTTAAGAGAACTGTTTGTTTGGTTCAAATCTCTACTAAATTGAATCTATATTATTTGCTTTTTCTCTTTCCACGCAGCTGAGTTCTACAACATGGACATTGAACGCCATCATACTCTAGATATGTATCACAAGAAGTGCATCTTTTGATGCCTTGACCGTATCTTCTATTCTCAGAACGATATCTTTCGCAAATTCCTCTGCAAGCCAATTCTCATGGAACTAAAATGCAAGAGCATTTTGGACATTGATTTTTTGGAAATGTCATAGGATGTATACTGTAAATATTCCCACACCTGATGCAAATTTTTAGAGATGCAATCTTACTCATTTTTCATATTCTGATTCTTAGTAAATGAAATGACTGGCTCAAATTTTGTGATGTTGATTTTTACATCTTTAATCATACTTAGATAAAATGTAACTATGCGCCCATTCTCTGAAAAATCAGACTTTTCTGAAATTAATGAACATTCTTTGAGACTTTGTATTTTTTTGTATACAGAACTGAGTGGAATTTTCAATTCTTTTGAAATCTCTTGAACTCTTTTTGGTTCTTTAATAATTGAGAACAAAATATGTCTAGATTCCAAGTCTGCAAGTTCATTCAAAACTTTGTGTGAAATATCGTACTTTTCTACAAGTAACGGCGTTATTTTTTTTGGCATGTAAAAATTTGTGAAACTAACTAAAATATAACAAAACTAGTTAATTTACAAGTCTAGAATATGATTTTAAAATATTATTTGATTCTATCAAGGAAAGCATTAACACAATTTATCTAAAGTTATACCAATAGCAATATCCGGGTAGAATGAGCCTTGAACACTGTATTAATGCCTTCCTTGGTCCAAAATTTTGCTTGTAAAGGAAATGTCAGGGCAAGCATGTTTTGAACATATTCTAAAATATGGCCGTGTAGAAAACATCTAGAATCACCAAATTATTCTTAGTAATCCTGTAGCA